>WLNS01000137.1 GCA_009699665.1 Actinomycetota bacterium | reverse complement strand
TGACGCGCCAGCAGAATTTGTACGCGCCGCAAAATCGCTGCTTTCCGCAGACGTGCGGCCAGAAGTCGTCATTGGAGGAATTCCTTCACCGACAAAAATTGCCCAGCACAGCGTTGCCATGTCGGCTGACGTTCACCCGCTCGGCAGCGACGAACCGCCACTGGGAACGGGCCGTTTCATCCTGATGTATGACCCCGACCAGATGACAACATGGGGTGGTGCATTTCGCATTGTGTGTTTCGCTCAGGCTCCCCTTGATTCTGAGATAGCGCTTGACCCCCTGTTGAGTGGTGTGACGTGGTCGTGGCTTGTCGATGCTCTCGACACACCCCAGTCCCCCTATGCCAACGCATCGGGAACCGCCACTCGAGTGCTTTCTCAGGGATTTGGCGAGCTGGCTGACCAAGGTGAGACCGCGCACATTGAGCTTCGCGCGTCATGGTCACCCAGTGGCCACGACTTGCACGGTCACGTCAGTGCGTGGGTGTCACTTCTCTGCCTCCTGGCCGGACTTCCGCCGACAGCCGATGCGGTGAGCATGGACGCACACAAGCGGGAGCGTGGTTAGCGTTCGCGTCATTGCTTCTCGCGCTGAGTTTGATGAGTCCTGCCGCGCGCTTGCCGATGGCAACGGACCCCTGGCAATCGATGCCGAGCGCGCCAGCGGATTTACGTACTCTCAACGGGCTTATCTGATCCAAATTCACCGTCGAAACGCGGGCACGTTTCTGTTTGATCCGCCCGCCATCGGCGAGATGAGTGCGCTCACTGCGCTGGGTCACGACACTGAGTGGGTTTTGCACGCAGCCAGTCAAGACCTTGCGTGTTTGCGCGAAGTGGGAATAGTGCCGCGCCAGATTTTCGACACAGAGCTTTCCGCACGCTTGCTCGGTATCGAGCGCGTCGGATTAGGCACTGTCTTGGCCGAAGTTCTTGACATTCACCTCGCAAAGGAACACTCGGCCGCCGACTGGTCGACGCGCCCCTTACCCGACTCATGGCTGGCGTACGCCGCGAGCGACGTGGACCACCTGGTCGACCTTCGCGACGCACTCGACAAGCGACTCATTGCCGACGGCAAAGACGGCTTTGCTCGCGAAGAGTTTGACGCTGTTCTGCACCGCCCGGAGAAGCCGGCCAGCGACGAGCCCTGGCGTCGCCTTTCCGGCTTGCACGCGCTGAGACACCCGCGACAACTCGCTGTCGCACGCTCACTCTGGCTTTCCCGCGACGCCCTCGCTCGCGAGAGAGATATCGCACCCGGGCGCCTGATCCCCGATGCCTCGATCGTCGCGGCCGCGGGAGCCACGATTGGTTCTCGCTCAGACCTCGCCAAACTCAAGGCCTTTGTCGGACGAGCGAGCCGGCCCGAACTCGACCGATGGTGGACGGCCCTGTCGGAAGGACTCTCGGTGACAGAGCTTCCAGCCACGCGTGTCGCCTCCGACAGCATTCCCCAACAACGCTCCTGGCCGGAGAAGAACCCGGCTGCGGCCGCGCGACTTTCTGCGGCTCGAACCCTCATTTCAGAATGCGCCGAGGAGCTGCACATGCCGATTGAAAACTTGGTGTCCCCCGGGCCGCTGCGTGAGGTCTGCTGGGCTCCCCCGGTCGCTATCTCGCAGGAGAGCCTGACTGCTGCCCTGATCAGCCAGGGCGTCCGCTCCTGGCAAGCGGCTCGAGTAGCCCCCCTGCTGGAGAACGCATTTTTGTTGTCGGAGGCGCAAATCGATGAAGCGAGTGACGAGCTCGCAACATAGGCTGTGAGTACTACTACGCCGCATTAGCAAGGAGTCTTCATGTCAACATCGAGTCGCGTTTCATTCATCGACGGAGTCCGCACTCCGTTTGGACGTGCCGGAGAGAAGGGCGTCTACTGGACAACCCGCGCCGATGACCTCATGGTCAAGGCAGTGGTTGGCCTGCTCGAGCGAAACCAAAATATTCCGCCGGCTGCCATTGATGAGGTGGCTGTTGCCGCGGCAACGCAGCAGGGTGACCAAGGGCTCGTGCTCGGACGATCTGTGGCCATTCTTGCTGGACTCCCGCTCACCGTTCCGGGATATGCCATCGATCGGTGGTGCGCAGGTGCCATGACCGCCGCAACCACCGTTGCGGGAGGTATCGCCATGGGCGCCTACGACATCGCCATTGCCGGCGGTGTTGAGCACATGGGCCACCACCCAATTGGCCAAGGCTTCGACCCGAACCCTCGATTCATCTCAGAAAAGATTGTTGACCCCGCTGCCCTCAGCATGGGCGAAACCGCCGAGCGCCTTCACGATCGCTTTCCGCAGCTGACCAAGGAGCGCTCCGACAGGTTTGCGGTGGCCAGTCAGGCGAAAGCAGAAGCCGCCTATCAGGCAGGCAAGATTCAGCAGGACCTCATCTCGGTCTCGGCATCGAGCGAATCAGGATGGACGGTCGTCGACGTCGACGAAGTGCGTCGTCCCGGCACATCCATGGAGGGACTCGCTGAGCTGAAGACTCCGTTTCGCCCGCACGGTCGAGTGACGGCCGGCAACTCTTCGGGACTCACCGACGGAGCAACCGCCTGCATATTGGCCGGTGAGGCAGCGGTCGCCAAGTACGGTCTCAAACCAAAGATGCACCTCGTCACTTACGCTTTCGCGGGAGTTGAGCCTGAAGTCATGGGTATCGGCCCTATCCCCGCAACGGAAAAGGCTCTTGCTCGTGCAGGTCTCACCATGTCTGATATCGGCCTGATCGAGATCAATGAAGCCTTTGCTGTTCAGGTTTTGTCATTTACCGACCACTTCGGCATGCCCGACGACGACCCTCGCGTCAACCCGATGGGCGGCGCACTGGCCTATGGGCACCCCCTCGCGTCGAGTGGTGTTCGGCTGATGCTGCAATTGGCCCGCGAATTCGAAGACCACCCCGAGGTGCGCTACGGAATGACGACGATGTGCGTGGGCCTCGGTCAGGGCGGCACCGTCATTTGGGAAAACCCGAACTGGAAGAAGTAGGCCATGACCGACTACGACGCACTCGATTACGCGCCGCTGCTGGCCCTTGCTGACGACGAAGTTGTTACGCATTCGTTCGTGCGGGATGTGACGACACCGAGTGGATTCACCATCGCCCTACTGACGCTTGACAATGGGCTCGACTACCGGCGCCCCAATACGCTGGGCCCCCAAACCATGGAGGAGCTCAACGAGAAGCTTTTGCTGCTTCAGGGCCGGGCCGCCAAGAAAGAAATTGATGCCGTCGCGATCACGGGTAAGCAGTTTATCCTCGCCGCCGGTGCAGATCTGAGCAAGGTAGATTCGGTTCCTTCTGTCGACGTCGCGCGACTCCTCGCACAACAGGGCCATCGCACTCTGGGCAGGCTGCACGACATGGGTGTGCCCACCTTTGCGTTCGTGAATGGCCTTGCCCTGGGTGGCGGACTCGAGGTGGCTCTCAACGCAACCTATCGCACCGTCGACTCCTCGGTAGGAGCGCTCGGATTTCCTGAAGTTTTCTTGGGCCTGATTCCCGGCTGGGGTGGGGCAACCCTGCTGCCACACCTGGTGGGTATTCGCAATGCGCTGAAGCTGATCATCGAGAATCCGCTGCAAAACAACCGTCTGACTGACGCAAAGACAGCATTCCGGTTGGGGCTCGCCGACGCCATCTTCTCGCCCGCGCGTTTTCTCGAGGACTCACTCGCGTGGGCCGACACCGTGCTTGCCGGCCGGCACACCGTGCGACGCAAGAATGCTCCGAGTCTGTGGGAAAAAACCGTCGTGTGGCCTCAGGCGATTCGTATCGCGCGCGCCTCCGTGGCAGCCAAAATCGGAACCGTCGCAAAATCTCCCTTCGCCGCGCTCAATGTGCTCAACTACACGCGGACCCACACACGCGCCCAGAGTTTTGCACGTGAGGATGAAGCGCTTTCTCAGCTCATCTCTGGCGACCAATTTCAGGCCTCCGTTTACGCCTTCAATCTCGTGCAAAAGCATGCAAAGAAGCCCTCGGGTGCGCCCGATTCAGCACTCGCGCAGGCCGTCACAAAGGTTGGGGTCATCGGCGCGGGTCTGATGGCGCGCCAGTTTGCTCTGCTCTTCGTGCGGCGGCTGCGCGT
>WLNS01000136.1 GCA_009699665.1 Actinomycetota bacterium | reverse complement strand
GTGTGCTCTTCCGATCTGGTTATAGATTTTCACGAGCAGGTGGTTTTTTACCTCGAGCGCGCTCTCAACCTTCTGACGCAGGATGCCCTCGTCAAAAATATCTTGGACGCGGATGCCCACTCGATTTATCTTGTCGGCATATGTCGGGCCGATGCCTCGGCCCGTGGTGCCGATCTGACGGCTGCCCAAGAACCGCTCGGTGACCTTGTCAAGCGTGCGGTGATAGCTCGTGATGATGTGTGCGTTGGCACTCACCCGCAGGCGGGACACGTCGATTCCGCGAGACGTGAGGGCCGAGAGCTCACTAAACAAAACCTCGAGGTCAATCACGACGCCGTTCGAGATTACGGGAGTGACGCCCGGCGTCAGGATGCCCGAGGGGAGCAGGTGCAGGGCGTATTTCTCGTCACCGATGACGACTGTGTGACCCGCATTATTGCCGCCGTTGAACTTGACCACGTAGTCGATCCGGCTCGCCAAGAGGTCGGTCGCTTTGCCCTTACCCTCGTCGCCCCACTGGGCTCCCACGAGAACGATTGCTGGCATGACGATTCCCCTCGTCGATGTGTCGGCGAAGCGCAAGACGCAACCTGCCAGTGATTTACTCTATCGTCTTGCGTGCTGCAGCAGCCAGGAGTGCATCGCTACGGCCGCTGCCGCTGAGGCGTTGATGGAACGCGTAGATCCGTACTGTGTGATCTCGACCACGGCATCAGCCAGGGCGAGGGCTTCGTCCGACAGCCCGGGGCCCTCTTGGCCGAACAGCATGAGGCATGCCGCTGGCCACGCAAACGACTCGATGGGCACACACCCGGGCATGTTGTCGATAGCAAGAACAGCGAGATTGTTCTGTTGGGCCCATTCCCCGAGGTCGGCGACCGTTTCGTGATACACCACATGCTGATAACGATCAGTCACCATGGCACCGCGCTTATTCCAGCGTTTGCGGCCCACGATATGAACCGCCGCGGCCCCGAAAGCATTTGCGCTGCGAACGATGGAGCCGATATTCATGTCGTGCTGCCAGTTTTCAATGGCGACGTGAAAAGAGTGCCGGTGTTCATCGAGGTCGGCCACAATGGCCGCCATGCGCCAATACCGGTAGCGGTCAATCACATTTCGCGTGTCACCGTCGCGCAGCAGATCAGGGTCAAACTGGTCTCCCGTCGGCCACTCGCCCGCCCACGGCCCCACCCCAGACGTGCTCAGTTCGTGCGTTGGGGGAGGACTATCTTCAGAAGAGCTCACGTTCGAAATCTAGACCGAGAGGGGCCTGGCGACACAATCCCCACCCACGTCATACTCCGCCTTCGTACACACCGGTTTAGTCTCATATCTCGAATTTGAGAGTATCGAATCGCGCAGTACCGGCCTCGTGCGAGACTATTTTATCGAGCACAAACTCGTGGCAAACAAAGTGGGAGAGAAGGCGTTGTGAAAATCGTCGTCCTTGTCAAAGACGTACCCGACACCTATGGTGAGCGCACGCTCAACCTCGAAACAGGCCTAGCCGAGCGCGACAAGAGCGACCGTGTCATCGACGAGATTGTCGAACGCGGTCTCGAGTTTGCCATCTCTTTCGCCGAGCAAAACGAGGGCACGGAGGTCATCGCGCTGTCCATGGCAACAGAGCAGTCGAGCGCAACGATTCGCAAGGCACTCGCCATGGGAGCTGACCGTGCCGTGCTTGTCGTCGACGAGGCTCTGCATGGCGCTGACATCACCCTCACCGCACAAGTGCTTGCCGCCGCGCTGAGCCACATCGGCTTTGATCTCATTGTCGCCGGAGATCAGTCGACGGATGGCGTCGGCGGCGTCATTCCCGCGGCGATCGCTGAACTGCTCGACATCCCTCAACTGACACGACTGGCATCGATCGAACTAAGTCCTGACAGGGTGAGCGGTCCGCGCACGAGTGAGCGGGTCACTCTCACCCTGACAGCCCCGCTGCCGGCCATCGTCTCAGTGACAGAGCGCTTTGCTGAACCGCGATTCGCCAACTTCAAAGGAATCATGGCTGCGAAGAAAAAGCCGTTTGAGGTGCTGAGTCTCAGCGAACTGAATGCCACCATCGATGTCATGTCTGCGCCGCGATCCATCATGACCAACATCGTGGCCAAGCCGCCGCGTCAAGCCGGTGTCAAAGTTGTTGCCGACGGCGATACGGCACAGCATCTTGTCGAGTTCCTCAAGAAGAACCAGTTAGTTTAGGGCGGTCCAACATGTCGAAAAATGTGCTCGTCCTTCTGGATGTCGACCCTGGCGGCAAGCTAGCAAAAAGTTGCGCCGGCCTGCTGGGGGGCGCCGCCAAACTCGGCGAACCCGTCGCCCTCATTGTTGGTCACGCAGAACACACCGACGCGCTGGCGGCCGCCGCTGCCGAGCTGGGAGCCACAAGGGTTTTGCTCGCCGAGGGTGACCCCACAGCCTTTGTTACGCCGGTCGTCGACGCCCTAGTGGCTGCTGCCGGCGTCACGAATCCCATTGCTGTCTTGGGGGCGCAATCCGATCAGGGCAAAGAAGCCCTTGCCCGATTTGCCATGCGCACCGGGGCCGGTGTCGCCATAGACGCCGTTGATGTCTCGGCCGACGCCGAGGGTGTCGTGGCCCATCACTCAACCTACGGCGGTGCCTACACGGTCACGTCGAGTGTAACTTTTGGTGTTCCGGTGATTACCGTTCGTCAGGGTGCCTTAGAGGCTCGTGGCGAGAAACAACCTCTCGTCGTTGAGAAGTTGCTGGTCGAGCCGAGCAAGCGTAAAAGCGCGGTCATTGAGGGGGTCGAGATCAGCGACGCCCCGAAGACGTCGCGGCCCGAATTGAGGGGCGCCGCAAAAGTCATCTCCGGTGGCCGAGGCCTCGGTTCGGCCGAGAAATTTGGCTTGGTCGAGCAACTAGCCGACGCCCTCGGGGCCGCCGTTGGTGCGTCGCGCGCTGCGGTTGACGCGGGGTTTGTGCCGCAAAGTTTTCAGGTTGGTCAAACCGGCGTCCAGGTGGCACCGCAGTTGTACATCGCTCTCGGCATTTCGGGGGCCATCCAGCACAAAGCGGGAATGCAAACATCCAAGACAATCGTGGCGATTAACACTGATGACACCGCGCCCATCTTTGACATTGCCGACTACGGCGTCGTGGGTGATGTGTTCACGGTCGTGCCTCAGTTGATTGCGGCCCTCAAGGATTCGGCCGTCTAGTCAATGTCGGCTGCGCAGATGAGACGCGGGTTACCCCGATTCCCGGGGGGCGAGCCCTGGCCGCAAGCTGGTTCTTCTCTCGAGCCGGCGGTCGTGCTCAATGCTGCCGTGGCCGCGTCGACACAACTGCCAGCCGAGATCTCACCCGCTGACACCTCGGCCGCGTGGCACGACGAAGCGATGCCCGCTCCCCCAACACAGGCCACTGTCCCGACGAGTGACGTCTCGGCGATAACCGGTCAGGCTGCCGAGTCGACTCTGGGCTTTCGCCGCGGATTGCCTCGCATTGCCGGCGGTTCGCCCTGGCCCAGCGAAGGACCGACCCCGGCCCAGGCCGATTTCGAATCGCGCTCGTTTGCTGAACCACATGCGTCTGATCTCGTTGACGCACCTTCTCGAATAGTTAGTGAGCCGCTCAACCGCGCGGGGGCTGCCCAGTCGGAAGACGCCGTGCCGCGAGTGAGCGTGCGCGCGCCACTGCGGGAACGCGTCGCTGGTCTTCCCCGAGTCGGCAAGATTCTCTTGGGCAGCGGTCTCGTCATCGTTGCGGCCGCCATCGTCGTCATGGCGGCCCGGCTCATCGTCACTATCCCGAGCGTGGCGATGTTTGTCTTTGACTATCCCGGAGCCACCGACCTCCCCGGTAATGCTCCCCGGGGAATCCCGGCGTGGCTTGGCTGGCAGCACTTCTTCAATGTTTTTCTGATGGTTCTCGTCATTCGTTCCGGACTCAGAATTCGACGCGAGCAACGCCCTCAGGCCTACTGGGCACCCCGGCGGAATCCGGCCGCAAAAGTCAGTCTCACCGTGTGGTTTCATCAGTCGCTCGACATTCTGTGGCTCGCCAACGGCGTTGCCTTTGTGGTTCTTTTGTTTGTCACCGGCCAGTGGATGCGCATCGTGCCCACTACCTGGCAGATCTTTCCCAACGCCGCT
>WLNS01000135.1 GCA_009699665.1 Actinomycetota bacterium | reverse complement strand
GAGTGCGACAGTGGTGGGCACCATGAACGCAGCAAACACAGCAGCCAGCGATTCCACCCGTCGGCGCACAGACCTGAGCGCCACGCAACGCCGCGTCTTCGACATGATTCGCGAGCACCAGGCCGCGATTGGCTATCCGCCCACCATGCAAGAGATCTCTGACGCTGTCGGCCTCAAGTCGCTCGCCTCAGTGACCTATCAGCTTCAGCAACTCGAACTCGCCGGCTACATCAAGCGCAACCCCGGTCGCGCCCGCGGGCTCGAGGTGCTCATCGATCTGCCCGACGCCAATGGCGATACTCCCGAGTCAGCCATTCCCCTCGGTGACGCGGCGATGGTTCCGCTCGTCGGTCGCATCGCCGCCGGCACTCCCATCACCGCCGACCAAAATATCGACGAGGTTGTGCCACTCCCCCGCACGCTCGTGGGCAAGGGCGACCTGTTCATGCTCAAAGTCGTGGGCGAATCCATGATCGATGCCGCTATCTGCGACGGCGACTTTGTGGTTGTGCGCGCGCAGAAGACTGCCGAAAACGGTGAGATTGTGGCGGCCCTGCTCGACGGCGAAGCCACGGTCAAGACATTCCGGCAACGCGACGGTCACACCTGGCTGCTTCCTCAAAACACGGCCTTCGAACCCATCCTCGGCGACCACGCTGAGGTCATGGGCAAGGTCGTCGCAGTCCTGCGCTCGCTCTAGGCGCCGTTTGAGGAATGCGCTCGGCCCTCTGGGGCTCGGCCTTACTGGTCTTGACCTAGCGAGGCTCGGCCTTGCTGGTCTTGACCTTCATGGGCTTCACCTTCATGGGTCTCACCTTCATGGGCACGGTTGACGATCGACCAAAGTCGTTCAACACCGGCAAAAAGACCACAGCCAGCGCCAGCACGAACGTGGAGACCACCAGCACAAAGTAGACGGGTTGCGCGCCAAAAGCCTCGACGAGCGCGCCAACGAAGGGCAATGCGATGGCCGGAGCGGCCGAGAAGATGGCGAGCTGCACGCCGAATACGCGCCCCTGAATGGAGGCCGGGAACCGGCGCTGAATGAGCAGACTGAGCACCGGATTCATGGGGCCCCAGGAGAGGCCCATCGCAAAACCGATGATGGCAAAGAGCCACACCGGAGGAAACAGTGCCATGGTCAGCATGACCGTGCAACACGTGAGCACCGAGACGCGGATGATGACCGGAAGGGACCACCGCCGGGCCAGGAACTCGAAGAACAACGAGCCAACGACGACACCGAGCAACATGGCTGAGACGATGATACCGAGGCCCAGTGGGTCGCCCTTGCCCTCGAAGTAGACGGGCAAGACTATCTCTTCACTCGGCAGATAGACCATGTCGAGAACGACCCAGAAGGTAATCAGTACGAGCAGTGCCCTGTCGCGGACGAGAGCTTTTATGCCATCGATGGTGTCGCGGAAGAACGACTGAAGCGGCACGTCCACATCGGATTCACCGCCAACGACGTGAGTGATGCGCACAAAACTAATAGCCAGAAAAGACAGCGTGAATCCGATGCCCACCACCCAATAGGCATTCTGTGGCCCAATAGCGGCAAGAGCCAGCGCGCCCACGGCAGGTCCGCCAATGAGACCCAGCCCGCGAATGGACTCGTGGATGCCGTTAGCACGTTCGAGTGTCATGTTGCTCGCCTCTGCCGTGTTGGCCACCAGCGACTTGCGCGCCGTAAAGCCCGGTGGCTCGAACATGGCGCCCAATACGGTCACCACAATCGCGACACCCACAGACGGACCAAACGCGGCGGTAACGAGCGGGAAGGCCATTGCCGTCACGGCCGCCAAGATGTCAGACGTAATGGCGACCCGGCGCCGACCGATGCGGTCGACGAACGTGCCCGCAAGGGGAAAGATAACGAAGGCGATGACGCCCTTGCTGGCCGTCACCAAGCCCGCAATCAGGGGTGAGCCGGTGAGGTCGAGGATGAGCCACGGAACGATGATGTAGGTCATGCCACCGGCGATGGCCTCGAAAACTGACGACACCTCGAGGAGCACAAAAGGTGCTAGCCTCCGGGGTTTCATTCCCCGACTCTACGCGGGCTCGTTTAGTTGAGCCAAAACCTCGAGCACCGTCTCGTGCTCATTGAACGCGTAAAGGTGCAGCCCCGGGGCCCCGCCCGCCACGAGCTGGCGACACAGTTCAACCGCCTGTGCCACACCCACAGTTCGGGCGTGCGCCGGCGACGGGGCTGCCTCGAGCGCGGCCTCGAGGTCACGCGGCATGCGCTCGCCCGTGATCTCGACAATGTGCCGCAACCGGCTGAGCGAGGTCACCGGCATGATGCCCGGCAGGATGGGAATGGTGACACCGGCCGCTCGTGCGGAACTCAGAAACGAGAGGTAATCGGTCGCGTTAAAAAAGAGCTGAGTGATAGCGAATTCGGCACCCGCCGCCTGCTTGGCCAGCAGAATGTCGATGTCGCTCGATGGGCTCGTAGACATCGGATGTCCATTGGGAAATGCCGCTACCGCGATCGACAGATCGTTGTCTCCTCGTTCGCGAATAAGGTGCACCAGCTCGGCCGCCGTCTTCACGTCACCCAGGTAATCGCTCTGCGGATCGGCGCCCTCCGGTGGATCCCCCCGAAGAGCTAAAAACATGCGAATGTCGGCCGCCAGAAATTCATCGATCAGAGCATTCATCTCGTCCCGCGTTGAACCTACGCAGGTGACGTGCGCGAGCGGCGCCACATCGGTGTGCTCACGGATGAAGCGCAGGCAGTCCAAGCTGGCATCTCGGGATGAGCCGTTCGCGCCATAGGTCACCGTGATGAAGTCAGGCCCGGCCGTGGCCAACTTCTGAATGGTCTCGTGAAGAGCCGCCTGATGCTCGGGTTTGCGCGGCGGGTAAACCTCGAAGGAGAAGGGAATAGTCACTGAGCGCCAGATTACCAGAGCACTACAGGGCAAACGGTGCGAACGTTGACCCCGTTGCCGCCGTGACCCGCGCATGTACGCGCGTGCCATCCTCGTCGTAGGTTGTCGACAGCACCGTTCCCAGCCGGTGAAGAGACGCGATCACATCACCGCGATCGTAGGGCACCAACAGATGCAGGTCGACGTCGGGTGCGGGCAGACGCTCGGCGATATCTGCCACCAGAGCGTCGATGCCGTCACCCGAGCGCGCAGAGACGAACGCAGCGTGATTCGCGAGCCCCCTCAGGAAAAAGTGCGCGTCTTCGGAAATGAGGTCAACCTTGTTGAAAACGATCAGCTCGGGCACCTCGCCTGCGCCCGATTCACGCAGAACTTCGCGCACCGTTTGCATCTGGGCGGCCGGATCCGGATGAGCGGCATCGACGACGTGCACGATGAGGTCAGCGTCGGCCGCCTCTTCGAGGGTCGAGCGAAAGGCCTCGACCAATTGGTGTGGCAGGTGACGCACGAAACCGACCGTGTCGGTCAGCGTAAAGGATCGGCCGTCGGGCGTGACCGACTGGCGCACGGTGGGGTCGAGTGTGGCAAAAAGTGCGTTCTGCACCAGAACCCCGGCACTCGTCAGTCGATTCAACAGCGAGGACTTTCCGGCATTGGTGTATCCAACGATGGCGACCGACGGCACCGCATGACGCTTGCGATTGGCGCGCTTGGTGTCGCGCGCGGGTTTCATGGCCACAATCTGCTTGCGCAGCCGGGCCATGCGGGTATTGATGCGGCGCCGATCCAGTTCGATCTTGGTCTCACCCGGTCCGCGCGATCCCATGCCCGAACCGGCCGAACCCACCTGACCGCCGGCCTGACGCGACATTGACTCACCCCATCCGCGAAGACGGGGTAACAGGTATTCCAACTGAGCGAGTTCGACCTGGGCTTTGCCCTCGCGAGATTTGGCATGCTGACTGAAGATGTCAAGGATGACGGCGGTGCGGTCGATGACCTTCACCTTCACGGCATCTTCGAGCGCGCGTCGCTGACTGGGGGCGAGTTCAGTGTCGGCGACGACCGTGTCAGCGCCCACCGACATGACCAGCTCGCGCAATTCGTCGACCTTGCCCCGGCCGAGATAGGTGGCCGGATCGGGATGCGGCCGTCGCTGAAGAACGCCATCGAGCACCTGCGCGCCGGCGGTCTCACAGAGCGCAGCAAGTTCGCGCAGGCTGTTTTCGGCAT
>WLNS01000134.1 GCA_009699665.1 Actinomycetota bacterium | reverse complement strand
GAGGCAGATCGACACGGCGACGTGCGTCGGCGACCTACTTTCGATGACATCATCTTCGGCAAGTCGTCGCGCTAAGTCCATGCCGCCTGCCCTGTCGGACGTCGTGGCCCGAATTCACGAAATATGGCCCCTTGCGGGAGCCGAAGAGTGGGACGCCCCGGGATTAGTGTCCGGCCGAGGTGACCTCGAAGTGACGCGAATTCTGCTTGCGGTTGATGCCGTCGCCAGCACCGTGCGTCAGGCTCAGGAGCTTGAGGTTCAGCTTCTCGTGACGCATCACCCGCTGTTGATGCGGGGAGTAACCACCGTTGCCGAAGACCGTTACAAGGGGGCCCTCGTGGCCTCACTCATTAGATCTGATATCGCCCTGCTCGCAGCGCATACGAATGCCGATGTGGTCTCCCGCGGAACGTCAGATGTCATGGCTGAGTTGCTCGGTTTAACGAATCGACAACCGATAGCGACCGGTTTAAGCGTTGACACAGGAATAGGCCGGGTAGGTGAGCTCGCCGCCGAGGTGACGCTGGGTGACTTCGCCCGTCGAGTTGCCGACATCCTCCCGGCGACGGCCCAAGGCGTGCGTGTGGCCGGCGAGTACGGCCAACCTGTTCGCCGCGTTGCCGTGTGTGCGGGCGCCGGTGACTCGTTGCTCGCGCATCCGCTTGTGCGCACAGCCGACGTCTACGTCACGAGTGACCTGAGGCACCACACGGCGCAGGAAGCGCGAGAGCAAACCGGGATATCTTCGGGCCCCGCTCTGATAGATGTCTCGCACTGGGCGGCGGAGTGGTTGTGGCTTGAGGTTGCAGCCCACGATCTGAGACAGAAGCTTGCGGGTGTTCAGGTCACGGTGAGTGACCTTCGCACCGATCCATGGGATTTCGTCGTTGTTCAGTAAGCGCGCGCGACGTTCGTCGAGGGGAAGCCAAGCGTCATGAAAGCTTCAGCCAGTGATCAGGTCATTCTGCTCACCCTGCACGACATTGATAAGAATCTGGATCGATTGAATCGCGAACGGCTTCATTTATCGGAGGCGGACAGGCTCGCTGAAATTATTGCCGAGCTGGCTACGCTGGGTCCCCGCCTCGCTGAAGCGACAGGCGCGGTCGAATCAGCCCAGGCCGAAATTTTACGCATTGAATCTGACGTGGTTCTTGTCGCCGAAAGAATGAGGCGAGACGAGGCCCTGAGGGATCAGTCAACGAACTCGAAAGAAGTCCTGGCCCTTGAGCATGAAATTGCGACGCTGGCCCGACGCGCGAGCGAACTTGACGATAGTCAACTGGCCGTGATGCAGCAACGTGAGAATGCGGAATCGGCGCTGGCGGCGGTGACCGTGGCGATTTCAGAAACAAACCAACGCCGTCAAGAGGCTGACGTCAGCCTGTCGGCGCAGTCAGCACAGGTCGATGCCGATCTGGCGGCACTCGAGCTTCAGCGAATCGATGTGGTTTCGTCAATCCCGCAGGAATTGTTCGACCTCTATGTCACGCAGCGCGAGCGTTACGGCATCGGAGCGGGGCTGCTGGTCGGCGGTGTCTCGCTGGCGACGGGCATGCACTTGAGCGAGCGCGACCTCGATACGGTTCGGCACGCCGAGGCCGACGACGTTCTGATCTGTCCCGAGTCCTCGTGCATTCTTGTGCGCGCGCCAGAGTTGGGTGAACCCTGGTGAAACTGATTGTTGAGGCCGATGGCGGATCGCGGGGAAATCCGGGTGTTGCAGCCGGGGGCGCCGTTGTGATTGACGCACTGTCGGGCGAAATTAGGTCCGAAATAGGTGTCTTCATCGGGGTAGCGACCAACAATGTGGCCGAGTACCGTGCCCTGATCGCCGGACTCGACTCGGCCTTCGAGATCGATCCCGCAGCTTCGATTCACGTGCGAATGGACTCTCGCTTGGTCGTCGAGCAGATGAGCGGAAATTGGAAGATAAAGCATCCTGATATGGCCGTTCTCGTGAAGGAAGCCCATGCGCTGATTGCTGGCCGGGACGTCACGTTTGAGTGGATCCCACGTTCCGAAAACGCGCGCGCTGATGCAGTGGCTAATCGAGCCATGGATGTTCAGAGTTCCTTTCGCGTCTAAACTCGGAAATCTACAAGTAAATGGGTCGACTAGGCGGTCGCGTCACCTTCGGGTGCCGAGGAACGTCCGGGCTCCGCAGAGCAGAACGGTGGATAACGTCCACTCGGGGTAACCCGCGAGAAAGTGCAACAGAAAGTAGACCGCCCTCTTCGGGGGTAAGGGTGAAACGGTGGTGTAAGAGACCACCAGCGGTTCGTGTGAGCGAATCGGCTAGGTAAACCTCGTTCGGAGCAAGGTCAAACAGAGAACGCTATGGCTGCTCGTCTAGTTCTCGGGTAGGCCGCTAGAGGATCGTGGTAACACGATTGACGAGAGAGATGACCGTCTCGGACCTTCGGGTCTAGACAGAACCCGGCGTATCGGTCGGCCCGTTTACTTGCAGACTATGGCCACACATTGCCGGACGCGAACCAGAGGGCAACGTCGCACCTGAGATGTCAGCTCGGCGATTATGACGCGAGCGTGAGGATGTCAGCACCCGATTCGGTCACTACCACCGTGTGCTCGAACTGTGCCGTAATCGAGCGGTCGCGCGTGATAACCGTCCATGAGTCGTCCCACAGGTCCCACTCGTGGGTGCCGAGCGTGAGCATGGGCTCAATCGTGAAGACCATGCCCGCTCTCATCTCGGTGTCGTAAGCGGGAGCCGAGTCATAGTGCGGAATGATCAGACCCGAATGAAAGTGCGTGCCCACGCCGTGTCCGGTGTAGTCGCGCACCACGCCGTATCCAAATCGCTTGGCATAGGACTCGATCGTGCGACCAATGACATTTACTTGACGACCTGGAGCGACCGCTCTGATGCCACGCATCAGGGCTTCGTGTGTGCGCTCGACAAGGTCTGCAATCGGTGGGGCGACCTCGCCGACCATAAAAGTTCTGTTCGTGTCGCCATGAACACCATTGAGGAATGCCGTGACGTCGACATTGACGATGTCTCCCTCGTCTAACACTGTGTTGTCCGGAATGCCATGGCAGATGACTTCGTTGAGCGACGTGCAGCTCGACTTGGGGTAACCCCGATAGCCGAGAGTCGACGGATAGGCTCCGTGGGACACGACGTACTCGTGGGCGATCCGATCGAGTTCGTCGGTCGTCACGCCAGGGGCAATCGCTGACTCAACCGCAACGAGGGCGCCGGCGGCAATCCGACCGGCTGCACGAATGCGCTCAATGGTTTCTAAATCGTAAGTGTTGTCTCCGACATAATCTGCGGGCGAGGATTTTCCGACGTACTCCGGCCGAGGGATAGCCGGCGGAACGGCCCGTTCGGGGCCCAGGATTCCGGGAATAAGCAGTCCAGCGGTATCTTTCGGCATAAACTCAAGCCTATGGGTACAGAGTCAGGTGAGAAGTATTGGTACAACATGGCGTCGGGTGAGGTCGAGCACGGCATGCTGAGCCCCTCGGTTGATCGCGTAGGCCCCTTCGACTCGGCTGACGAAGCTTCTCACGCGCTCGACGTCTTGCGGGCAAACTCGGCAAAGTGGGACCAAGAAGACCGCGACGACCACAGCTAGTCTTCGAAGCTGTGTTCCGGTCCGGGGTAGACGCCGGACTCCACATCAGAACGAAAACTGATGGCAGCGTCACGAAGCGTCTGGGCAAGTTGAGCGTATTGCTTGACAAACCGGGGGAGTCGCCCGGTAGAAAGCCCAGCCCAGTCAGTCCACACCAAGAGTTGCCCGTCTGTGTGGGGGCCCGCCCCGACACTGATCGTGGGAATCGTCAGCGTCTCGGTAATTCGCTGCGCGAGTGACGCGGGGATCATCTCGAGCACGATCGCAAAAGCCCCGGCCTCCTGGCAGGCAAGCGCATCTTCGATGACACGGTCTGCTTCCGCCCCGCGCCCCTGGATGAGGTGACCACCGAGTCCGTGTTCACTCTGCGGAGTGAATCCCACGTGCGCCATGACAGGAATTCCGGATTCCACAATCCGCGAAATCTGACGCGATGACCGAACACCACCCTCGAGTTTGACCGCGTGCGCGTGGGTTTCTTTCATGAAGCGCATCGCCGTGCGCAGAGCTTGTTCAGGGCCCTCCTCGTAGGAACCGAAAGGCATATCTGCCACGACCAGGG
>WLNS01000133.1 GCA_009699665.1 Actinomycetota bacterium | reverse complement strand
TCGTTGCCGGTGTCGGCGTGGCCGCAATTTGCGGCGTGACGCCCGGTGTTGGTGTGGGCGTGGGAGTCGGCGTGGGCGAGGGCGTCAATCCGTTGTATGCGGGCAGCAGCGTGTTGAGCACCGGAACGATGACGACCCTCGTGTCACTGTCTCCGGCCTGGAGCGTCAGGGTGACCGTGCCTCCTGCCGGCACATCAATGTTGTCGAGCACTATCTGCGGCTGACCCGCGGCTCCAAAGCCCGTGACCTGCATGCTGGTGGGAATGCCCACTGTGGTGCTCGCGAGCTTGCCGGCCGATGTGTAAGAGATATTCAAAACTATGAGCGCCCCGGACGTATTGACGGCCCCCACGAGCAGGTTGGCAGATTCACCACCATTGTCCGAGAACAAGATCATGTTGCGCAGGTCGAGAGCTCCGAGGTTTACGCCTATGCCGTCACTCGCGTCGTACGGCTTGGTCGTCGCTTGGGGCTGAATGAGGTTACAACCGGCGGTACCGGTGGCCACGGCCAACGCGAGTGCCACGGCAACAAGAGCACGAATCTTCACGTTCAAAACTCTATCGCAGGCACGCACGCGCGCTTGCGCTGGTGCACCCGATGAGCGGTAAGCACCCCGAAATCGATGTCCCTGAGCCGTGGTAAACTGGGGTCAGACTTTGGGAAGGAAACAAGTCACTATGCAGTTTGTCGTTGGAGAAACAGTCGTCTACCCGCACCACGGAGCCGCAACCATCACCGAGGTAAAGAAGCGATCCGTTCGGGGTGAAGAACGCCTCTACCTCAAACTGCACGTCACGCAGGGTGATCTCACCATTGAGGTTCCGGCCGAAAACGTCGACCTCGTGGGCGTTCGCGACGTGATTGACCAAGAGGGTCTCAACCAGGTGTTCGACGTGTTGCGTGCGCCGTTCATTGAAGAGCCCACCAACTGGTCGCGCCGCTACAAGGCAAACCTCGAGAAGCTGGCCTCGGGCGACGTGATTCGCGTTTCTGAGGTCGTTCGCGACCTCTACCGCCGCGACAAAGACCGCGGGCTCTCCGCGGGCGAGAAGCGCATGTTGGCCAAGGCACGTCAGATTCTGGAATCCGAGCTGGCCCTGGCCGAGAAGACCGACGGCGCTCGTGCCGCCGAGATTCTCGACGAAGTTCTCGCCTCCTAGACTCTTCACTCTTCTCGACGGGTGGTCGCAGCGGTGTCACACGACTCACCTCGCGTTGCCGTCATTGTGGTTGCCGCCGGCTCAGGCGTTCGGCTCGGCCAGAGCATTCCTAAGGCGTTTGTTGAACTAGCGGGAATGACCCTGCTCGAACGCGCGGTGGGTGCACTCGGGCACCTCTCGCAAGGCGTGCAGGTCATTGTGGTTGTTCCTGCCGATTTCGAGGCTCAGGCAGACGATGTGGCTAAGCGCGCGCTTTCGGAAAGTGACTGTATTCACTTGATAACTGTCGGGGGTGCCACCCGGCACGAGTCTGTGCAAGCGGGGCTGTCTCTGCTCGCGCCGTCTGTCGACACTGTTTTGGTGCACGACGCAGCGCGCAGCCTGACCCCCGGGGATGTCTTTGAACGTGTTATCGCTGGTGTCGCCACGAGTGGCCACGGGGTCATTCCGACCGTGCCGATTGCCGACACCATCAAGACCGTGTCTCACTCACAGGTCACCGGTACCGTGGACCGAAGCACTCTGGTCGCCGTGCAGACACCACAGGGTTTTCCTCGGCGCGACCTCGAACATGCCTACGCTCACGCCGGTGGTGCAGACTTCACCGACGACGCCGGAGTTTTCTCAAACGCGGGTCTGACGGTCGAGACCTGCCCGGGCGACGCGAACTCTTTCAAGATCACGACACCCTCCGACCTCACTCGCGCAAACACCCTTCTGCTCGGCGTCGACGGTGCTTCGCTGCGCACGGGAACAGCGACAGACACGCACGCCTTTGGGGAGGCGATGGGGTTGCGGCTCGCCGGGCTCGACTGGCCAAACGAGCACGTGCTATCGGGCCATAGCGACGGCGATGCCGTTGCCCATGCGATTGTCGATGCGCTTCTTGTGGCCGCTGGTTTGGGCGACATCGGAGGCATGGTGGGCATTGACGATCCCGCGTATGCGGGGGCTAGCGGTGAGATATTTGTGCGCGAGGCGGTCAGGGGTCTTGCCGAGGCGGGTTTCACCGCGGTCAACGTCACGGCTCAACTGATCGGCAATCGCCCCCGTTTCGCCGCCCGCCGGTTAGAGGCGGAGCAAGTGCTTTCGGGCTGGGTAGGAGCGCCGGTGACGCTGAGTGCCACGACAACCGATGGGCTCGGCCTTACCGGCGAGGGACGAGGAATCTCAGTGATTGCGACCGCCCTCATCTCGCATAACGCATAACGCATAACGCATAACACCGAGCGGCTGGCTAGGCCGCGTTTGCACACAGAGGCCCGCGACTAGAGTACGTGCAGCGCCGTGGCGCGCCACCGATGGTCGAGCCCTTCGAGGCGAAAAGCCACGGAGCGCGTGCGAGCCCTGCCGTGCACAATCACGACCGCCTCGACAATGCCGTCGAGCGGTTCGGTAATGATGGTTCGACCGAGTGTAAAAGCGGGACGCGTGGGAGCAGCTCCCGTAGCCGATCGAGCGCGCACTGCAATTTGCACCCGCTTGGCCAGGTGGCGATAGACGTCGTCAGAGACCCAGCGGGCAATCTGATCGAGGTCACGGGCACCGGCGATTATCTCAAGAACGGATCTGGCGAGGTTTTCAACCAGGGTCGTCGGGTCGGGCAACTCATCACGACTCGTTGGTTGGAATCCAAAGTAGTCGTCGTCGTTATAGCGCGCGAGGCGCGTGTTTATGCGTGGCCCAAAGTCAGCGTTGATCTCGGTCGCGCGCGCGGGCATGGGACTCATGGTGTGATTGTTCTCCCCAAGGTTTGGGTCACTCGGGTGTCACCAAATGACCGCGGATGGTGACCGTCACTTAACCAGATTCACAGCGACTAATTTCGGCTTCACAGCACATTTGTGGATAAAACCTGCACATTCACAGCAAACGCGCCAGTCTGAGTTGCCATGCGCTGGGATGAACTTTTCGACGACCTCGCGGGGCAGCTCGAGCGCGGGTTGGCGGCTGAAAAAGTCGACGAGCAACGCGATGCGGCTCGAGTTGAGCTCGCGCGATTCGGGCGCGGTGATCTGCTCAGGTTTCTCGCGCGGGACAAGCAACGACAGGTCGACATTGACGTTTGTGGCATATCGGTCGTGGGCACCATCAACACTGTCGGTGCCGACTGGTTAGCCATGACTGTTCCTGTCTCGACACCAGTAGCGGGCGTGAAGACCCGGGACGCGACGGCCCCGGGCGAGGCCGCTCGGGCGGTCGTGCAAACGGACGTCCGGGAGCAAGAATCGAGCTACGTCATACCCGTCGCTTCAGTCTGGGGATTGGCGCTGGTCGGTGGACTCAGCCCGACACACGAACTTCGTGAACGTCACGACCTCGCCGACCTTCGCTCACGCGTTCGGCACGACGCGGCAGATCCGTCGAAACGAACTTCTCGACGCATCGACCAGATTACTTTCGACATCGTATTGCGAGACCTTGCCCGTCGTCGACGGTGGGTCACGCTTCGCACGAGCAGGAATATCGTGCACGGCACGCTCGATGTTGTCGGGCGAGACTGGTGCGAGGTCGCCCTGCACCCCCACGACGTACCGCGCCGTCAGCGTGATGTGCGCTCCTCTGTCGTCGTGGCTGTGAGCGACATCATCCACGTGCTCGTCACCTAACGCTTCTCGGTGCAGCAGATGTGGAAAACCGGAACGCTCGGCTCTGTCTGCTCGCGAAGATAGTCGTCGCGCCTCTCGCTTGAGATGCGCTCGGTGCTCGGGAGGTTTCATGAAAGTCACACGAAGTTCGTTCATCCGACTCGGACTGGGAATCGCACTTATTGCGGCGTCTGTCGTGGGGGTGACGGCCCTGGTCGGTTCGCTGAACAAGTCACACGCGATGGTGCTGGCGCGCGGGGCGATGGCTGTGGGGCACGTCATCACACGCGCCGACATAGCGATCACCGACGGCTATGTGGTGGGCTCCGAGCGCACCTTTGCGACAACCGGCGAATCCTTGATTGGGATGGTCACCACAAGGCCCGTCGCGCGCGGTGAGGTGATGTCTGACGCCGTCGTTGCCGAGGCCAT
>WLNS01000132.1 GCA_009699665.1 Actinomycetota bacterium | reverse complement strand
TGTTGGCCACGACCCCGAAACGCAAACAACAGTCACTGATCGCCAAGATTCGTCCGGCTCTCTCGTCCGAAGAGACCGACGATTTGGTGGCCACCCTCGACAAGATCAGGAAGGCGAACTTCGCTGAGAGCGAGTCAGAGGTTGACAAGGGCGTCTGGGCCGTTGCCGCACCCATCGTTGTGAGCAATCGAGTGCTGGCAGCCGTATCTGTCGCGGCACCCACATTCCATATGGATGAAGAGGCGCGAGCGTCGATCCGGATCAAGGTTTCTCAGGCAGCGTTGGAAATTGCCGATGCCATTGCCTCGAGTGCCATCGATCTCGTCTAGCCACAATCGACCAGCTCTCGCGACCGGCTCCCCCGGCCCGCCCCCTGACCCGCGCTTGCCACACGGCGCCTGCTTCCCGGGCCACGAATTGCTACCTGAAGGCGCGCGTCCTCTCGGTCAGGAATCCAGGTGTCGCGTGAACAAAATGTCGGCACTCTCAGCGACTTATGACCCCAATTGGGCAGAATTTGATTACCTTCAGATAACGAATCGCGATTTGTATTGACTTTGCGCCAATTTATTATATATTGACTCAATATATGCATTATGTAATAAATGCATAGTTCCCGACTGGGGTAACTTCACCTCAATCACCGAGAGAAACGGAACAGGAAAACATGTCAAGCACACAAGCAAGTATCGTGCGCCGACGCCTTACCCAAACGGGTATTGCTGTTGGTGTGGCGGTTTCGCTCATTGCACTGGCCGGCTGCGCTCGATCCGATGGATCTGGCGGAGGCGACTGCTCTGCGAAACCGATTACACAGTTCGCTGTTGTCACCCCCGAAACTGAGGCTGACCACGGATGGAACCAGATGGGCATTAACGGGGCAACTGAAACTGCCACCGCGCTGGGCATCAAAGCCGATGTCAACAGCGGTGTTGGATACGACAACGCCGAAAGCATTCTGACGCAGGTCGCTGACAAGGGTAACCAGCTGGTTATCGCTCACGCCAGCGGATTTGCCGAGGCCGGTCAGCGCGTTGCTGAGACCACGGGTACTCCCGTTCTCGGCGTCGACTACGAGACCCTCGTTCCCAACAAGTTCGCAAACGTCACGTTTGAGGCGCAGCAGGGTGGATACCTCGCCGGTGTTGCCGCGGCAAATATGACCAAGACGGGCACGCTGGGAATCGTGGCTTCGGCTGAAGACCTGAACTGGTTCACCATGGCTGGTGGATTCGTGCAGGGCGTGTACAGCGTGCACCCCGACGCGGCCATTGTGTTCGCCATCATCGGCCCGGCAGAGTACGGCGACTCCGCAGGTGGAGAGCGCGTTGCTCAGCAGGTTATTGCTTCTGGTGCCGACGTCGTGTTCGGCATGGGTGACGGTGCCACGCAGGGTTACCTGCAGGCCGTCGAAACGGCAAGCAGCCCGGTCATCTACATCGCCACCATTGGTGACGTGTCAGAGATCGACCCCAAGGGTGTCACTGCTACCTCGGTTCTCTGGAACTTTGGTGACGCCTACAAGCTGGCCATCGAAGACATCAACACGTGCAAGTTCGGTACCAAGAACTACACGCTCGATGTTCCCAATGGCGGTATCGCACTGATGGACACCGGCAAACTTTCGGCTGACGCTAAGTCTGCAGCCGACAAGGCTAAAGCGGGTATCACTGACGGCTCAATCAAGGTGAACAAACTCACCACGAAGGCCGAGGTTGAAGCGGCCATCGCAGCGAACACGGGGCCCTAGGCGCCATTAAATGTGGGGCGCAATGTAGCCTAAGGGCTGGCATTGCGCCCCACACCACATTCATCGGTCATCGTCTCAGAGTGGAGAATCGTCTCACATGGCGACACAAGTAGCTGAAAACCCCGTCATCGTGGCAATGAGAAACGTCACCAAGACTTTTCCCGGGGTCGTCGCCAACGATGACATCTCGCTCGACATTCGCCAGGGACTGGTGCACTGTCTGCTCGGCGAAAACGGCGCCGGCAAGTCCACCCTGATCAGTATTCTGGCCGGCATGCAGCAACCCGATTCGGGACAGATCGAGATTGACGGAAGAATCTCTCGTATCACCTCGACACGGGCCGCCATGAAACTCGGCGTCGGTGTGGTCTACCAACACTCCACGCTGATTAGCTCGATGACCGTTCTCGAGAACCTGATGTTGGGCGACACCAAGCGCGTCTTGCTCGACAAAAAGGGGGCACGGGCAAAGCTTCGAGACCTCTCGGTGCTGCTGGGCGCTGACATCGATCCCGAAATTAAGGCCCGAAACCTTGGCCTCGGCCAGCAGCAGCAGGTCGAAATCATTAAGGCCCTCTGGCAGGGTTCACGCGTGCTCATTCTTGACGAGCCCACGTCGATGCTGACCCCGCAGGCCATTGAATCACTTCTCGCGAGCGTGGTGAAACTTCGCAACGAGGGCCTGGCGGTTATTTTCATCACCCACAAGCTGCGCGAGGCCTATGCGATCGGCGACGAGATCAGCGTTTTGCGCAAGGGGCGCATGGTCAAGCACGTACCGGCCCACGAGCTCGCACAGATGAACGAGGCGGCCCTCAAGAACACCGTGCTCACGGCCATGTTCGGTGACGACCAGGCTTCTGCCGGCAATCGCAAAACCATTGAGGAACTTGCCGGCGCGGCAACAGCCACCCGGCAGGCGCGAAAAGCCGGATCAGTGTCAGAGACCACGGTATTGTCGGTTTCCCATGTGACCTGCTCCCCCAACGACGGAACCCGCGGCATCTTCGACATCAACGTCGAGATTCGCGCCGGCGAGATTCTCGGTATTGCGGGCATCGACGGTCACGGACAGAGCACGCTCGCTGAAGTTTTGGCGGGGCAGCGCAAACTGCAGAGGGGATCGGTGCACCTCGGTGAGACCGATGTGACGCAGCTCGACGTGCGCGCCCGACAGGGAATGGGCCTGCGCTACGTGACCGATGATCGCTTGCACGAGGGGATTGTGGGCAACCTGCCCGTCTCGCTCAACCTGCTGCTCAAGCGGGTCGGCCAAAAACCGTTTTGGAATCGTGGCCGCATCAATCGCCAAGAGGTGTTGGACGAATCCAACCGCCTGATTAGCGAATTCGATATTCGCACCCCAAACGCCGAGACGCGCGCGGGAACCCTCTCGGGCGGAAACATTCAAAAACTGCTTCTCGCTCGTGAGCTGTCAAACAACCCGAAGCTGGTTATCTTCAACAAGCCCACCTATGGTCTTGACCTCAAGACGGTGGCACGCGTGCGTGAAATCATTCTCGAATTTGCCAACGAGGGTGTCGCTGTGTTGCTGATTTCGACCGACCTCGACGAGTTGACCGAGCTTGCCGACCGCATCGCCGTTATCTCGCAGGGTCGACTGATCGGTGAAACGCCCAACGTCGGAGCCCGCACGGCTGAGATTGTGGGAGAAATCATTGTCAACGACGGTGCTGTCGCAACGGGAAAGAGCCGGAAGTGAGCGATAAGGAACAGGTGGTCGACTCGACACTGCGCACGACGTCAACCGATGGCATTCCCGCGGAGTCCCTCACGGCGGCCGACACTGCGGGGCAACGCCCCAAGCGATCGGGCAAAGACATCACGAATCTATTGATTCGCACCATTGCACCCGTGCTGCTCGCCATCGTTGCCGGAGGGCTCATTTTGCTCGCGATGGGCAAAGACCCGCTCTTCTTCTACGGCAACATCATCAATTACGGAATCATGGGCCGCGGCTGGCAACAGAGCCTGGTTATGATGACGCCGCTGCTGCTGCTGGCGGCCGGCCTGATCGTCGTGTTCCGCGGCAAGCTCTGGAACCTAGGCTACGACGCCCAATACCTGCTCGCGGCCGTCCTCGTGATCGGTTTCGCGCCAACACTGAACGCCGTGCTTCCCTGGTGGTTGACGCTCATCGTTCTCACTCTGCTGGGCATAGTGGTGGGCGCTGCGTGGACCATCGTGCCCGCTATTTTGAAGGCTCGATTCGAAACGAATGAAATCATCACGACCCTGATGATGTCGTTTATTGGTGTCGGTATCGCCAATCTTCTCGTTCGCGGCCCGTTCCAAGACCCCGACGTTGTTGTTCCCCAGACACAGTCGATACCCCTCGACTCGATGCTTCCGTACATTCCGGGAACACGGATTCACGTGGGACTCATTGTGGCTGTAGTGGTGGTGCTCATTCTGCACTGGGT
>WLNS01000131.1 GCA_009699665.1 Actinomycetota bacterium | reverse complement strand
GATGTTGCGAGGAATCCCTCTGACGGGAGTCGATGCCGGATATCAGTGGCCCGTCTGGCCCAACGAGCTGCTGCACGTGGCGGCGCCCATCCTTCTCGTGCTGGACTGGGTGTTCTCGATTGGTCGCTTCCCGCTTCGCCTGCGGGCCCTGTGGTGGGCACTCATCTTTCCGCTCGCCTGGGTGGGCTTCTCGATCATTCGCGGTCTGGCCACCGGATGGTGGCCCTACCCCTTCCTTGACCCCACTGGGTCGCTGGGCTGGGCGGGTGTCATCGGCTACATCATTGGCATCTCCGGGCTGATGACACTCTTTGCCTACTTGGCCGTCTTGACGGGTCGAATATGGGAGCGAATCAAGGCTCGTCGCGCCTAATCTAGGAACTATGACTCGACGCATCCTCGGTTCTTCGGACCTCTCTGTTTTTCCTCTGTGCCTGGGCGGAAACGTTTTTGGCTGGACCGCTTCGGCGGTTGAGTCCGAGGCCGTGCTCGACGCCTATGTTACCGGCGGCGGCAACTTCGTTGACACGGCCGACGCCTACTCGGCTTGGGTCGACGGAAACGTGGGTGGCGAGTCTGAGACCATCATTGGCAACTGGATGACGTCTCGCGGCAACCGGGCTGATGTGATTGTGGCCACCAAGGTTGCCAAGCTGCGCACGCGGTCTGGCCTCAGCCCGGCAAATATTCTTGTCGCCGCCGACGAGTCTCTCGCCCGACTCGGCACCGACTACATTGATCTTTACTACGCCCATGAGGATGACGAGGCCGTGCCTCTGGAAGAGATTGTTCAGGCATTCGACAGCCTGATTCGTGCCGGCAAGGTTCGTGCCATCGGCCTCTCTAATTTCACTCCGGAGCGCGTCGGTGCCTATGTCAAAGTCGCCACAGCGAACGGCTGGGCCCTTCCGGTTGCCGTCCAGCCCCACTACAACGCGGTCTTTCGCGCTGAGTTTGAGTCGACCATGGCTCAGATCTGTGTCGACCACAACATGGGAGTGGCGCCGTATTTTGCCCTCGGGTCGGGCCTGCTGACCGGCAAGTACGCCTCGGCGGCCGATCTGGCCGGTGCGGCTCGTTCGGGCGGGGCGGGCATGTATGCCAGTGACCAGGCGTGGTGGGTTGTCGCTCTTCTTCGGGAGATTGCCGAGGCCCACGACGTTTCTCCGGCCACGATTGCCCTCGCGTGGCTGCGCGATCGACCGGCGGTTACCGCGCCCATTACCAGCGCTCGCGTTGTCGACCAGGTTCCGGCGCTGCTGCGCGCCGCGGAATTTGTGTTGCCGGATTCCGATGCGCAGCGTTTGACCGAGCGCTCTGCGGGACTTTAGGCACCGGGCAACGGGCAAAAGCACACGAGCGACAGGATCACCGTGCACAGTGAACGCGTCATGATCGCGAGTGTCGATTCGTCAGAAGAGATTCCGGGGCTTTTGGCTGTGCCCGACGGCACGGGCCCCTGGGCGGGCGTGGTGCTTGTGCACGAGGTTTTCGGCATTGAAGAAAACATGATTCATCAGGCCGAGCACCTCGCGAGCAAGGGGTACCTCGTTCTCATGCCCGACCTTTATAGTCGCGGCGGCATGCGCCGCTGTCTGCGGGCGACTTTTCGGGCCCTGCGCGACGGTGACGGTCAAGCCTTTCGCGACGTCGAGGCCGCCAAGGCGAATCTTCTGGCCCGGGCTGACTGCACGGGAAAAATGGGCGTCATTGGATTCTGCATGGGCGGCGGATTTGCGCTTCAGATGGCGCACCGCGGATACGACGCTTCCGCCGTGAACTACGGCATGATGCCGGCGCAGCTCGACGAGATTCTCGACGGCGCCTGCCCCATCGTGGGCAGCTACGGCGGCAAAGACAAGACGCTCAAGGGCGCTGCGGCCAAAATGGAATTGGCACTTTCGGCACGAGGAATACCGCACGACATCAAGGAGTATCCCGCTGCCAATCACGCGTTCATGAACCCCGGACCAGCCGGCCCCAAAGCCCTGCGTCCCTTCATGCAGAAGGTCGCCGGGTTTCGCCCGTTCCCCGAGGAGGCGGCAGATGCGTGGCAGCGTATCGATTCCTTCTTTGCCGAGTATTTGCGCTAGCGTCGCTCTATGTCTAAAGCCAAACAAATGATCGATCAGTGGAGTGCGCAAGATATCCCGAAGCTGAAGGGAAAGCGCGCCATTGTGACGGGTGCCAGCTCTGGCCTGGGCCTCGTGATCGCCGACGAGTTGGCCGCACATGGCGCGTCGGTCACTCTCGCCGTGCGCAATGCCGAGAGGGGCGAGGCCGCGCGCCAACATATTCTTGCCGCGCACCCCGACGCACAGCTCGACGTCGCGATGTTGGATGTCGCCAGTCTCGAGAGCATCCGCGAGTTTACCCGTGGGTGGCTGAAGTCCAATAAGCAACTCGATATTCTCGTCAATAACGCTGGCGTCATGGCTATTCCCAAGCGTCAACTCACCGAAGACGGCTTCGAGTTGCAGTTGGGCACGAATCATCTAGGAGCGTTTGCGCTCACCATGCTGCTCATGCCCGCGATTCGCAAGACGCCGGGTGCCCGCGTCGTCGCCGTGGCGTCTAACGCACATCGTCCCAGTCACATCGAATTTGATGACCTGATGCGTGAGAAAAAATACTCTGCCTGGGGCGCCTATGGTCAGAGCAAGCTGGCTAACCTGCTCTTTACGCGAGAACTGCAGCGACGTTTCAGCCTCGCGAAGGTCAACGCCCTCGCTGTGGCCGGTCACCCCGGGTGGGCATCGACGAATCTCGTTGCCTCGGGACCCATGAAGGACCGCGGGTCATTTGCGCAGTGGCTTGCTCGCATGGGCAGTCACCTGGGATCACAATCAGCCGAGCGAGGCGCGCTGCCCATCTTGTATGTGGCCACGGTCGCCGACGTTGCGGGCAATGACTACTTCGGACCGAACGGCATGAGCGAGCTCAAGGGATATCCGGTTCCCGCACGCCGCGTGCCGGCGGCCCTGAACGACGATGACGCCAAACGCCTGTGGGATCTCAGCGAAAAGCTGACGGGAACCAGCTTTAGCGGCTAATCCTCCGCGTTGCCAGGGGGGTCCGCGTCTAGGCTGGGCACATGCGGGGCGACCTGAGCATTCTGACGCGACAGCGAGCTTCGCGCGAACAACGACGTGCCCTCGGCGCATCGATGAGAAATCGCATGCCCCTCGCCGCGCTCGCCGATTGCCCCCGAATCGATGAGCGCGCATCGGCAAACGAAATTATCGAAGCGCAGAACGCCTTTCGTAATCCAGATCTTGTGCCGCTGCGTTATGAGCGCATGGGTCCCGATGCTTTCGCTTTCTATCGTGGGACGGCCGGCGTCATGGCCAGCGATCTGTCGCTGCGACCGCACTCGGGCATCGACGTTCAGTTGTGTGGCGATGCCCATCTTGAGAATTTCGGCATTTTTGCCTCTGCCGAGCGGAGTCTCACATTTGACCTGACCGATTTTGACGAGACGTTGCCGGGACCTTTCGAGTGGGATGTCAAACGATTAGCCGCGAGTTTTGCTATTGCCGGTCGGGTGAATGGATGGGGAGAAAAGGCCGAACGTCGCGCGGCGCGAACAGTGGGCCGCGCCTATCGAGAATGGATTACGTCGCTCAGCGAACGTCCCACGCTCGATGTGTGGTTTGCGCGAGCGGACGTGGATTGGATGATCGGCGAAATTCAAAAACCGGGTCTTCGGCAGGCCCTGACGCGAGCGGGAAAACGGGCGCGATCGAAGGATGTGCACAAGGCCCGCCTTAAGCTTGCCGAGCGCACCGGTGACGAGTGGCACTTTCGCTCTGACCCGCCAACGCTGGTGCCGATTGATAGCAATGAACATCTCGACACCATCGCCCATGCCTTTCATCACTATCGACTGACCCTCCCTCCGGACCGTATCGCCCTGCTCAATCGCTATTCGTTTGTTGAGGCTGCCACCAAGGTGGTCGGCGTGGGATCGGTGGGCACCCGGGCGTATGCGCTGCTCTTTCAGTCGGGAGACGGCGAGCCGCTGATCTTGCAGGCGAAACAGGCCAATGCCTCAGTTCTCGAACCGTACCTGTCGCCCAGCGAGTTTGAACACCACGGTCAGCGCGTCGTTGTCGGTCAGCGTCTGATTCAGTCTTCGAGCGATCCTTTTCTGGGCTGGACACGAGGCAACGAAGCCCTGCCCTTCGACTTTTACTTTCGCCAGCTCTGGGACATGAAGGGGCGCATCGAGATTGCCGAACTCGATGGCTCGTCTTTTGAG
>WLNS01000130.1 GCA_009699665.1 Actinomycetota bacterium | reverse complement strand
GGCCTCTGCACTGAGACCCGCGAGTGTCTGAACCCGTTCTCTGAGGCTGGCCTCAAAATCGATGTCACCGCGCATTGCACGGTCGGTCACCTCGGCGACGAGAGCCAAACTTCCGGCCTCGTCGGCGAGTAGTTCGATGACTTCATTGTCAATGAGGGTCGAATCGACGTCAAAGACAACAAGTTTGCGAGTCACGAGGTCAGGGTAACGTCTTTCGTGCGACACACCAATGTGAAACGACTCATTACGATGAAGTCATGTCCCGTGTTCTCGAGTTTGATCGTGTTTCTCTCCAACGCGGCGGTCGACCCGTACTTCGCGACTTCTCGTGGACTGTTGACTCGCGCGAGAGGTGGGTTGTTTTAGGACCGAATGGTTCGGGCAAGACGAGCATTCTCGAAATCATCGCCGGCTGGGATCTTCCCACGTCAGGACGTGCGGTTGTTCTTGATGAGGAGCTCTCCACCGCAGACCCCGAATGGCTTCGCCCTCGCATCGGGCTCGCGTCGGCGGCGATGCTCAAGCGGTTTGATCCGGAAGAAAGTGTCAGCGATGCCGTTGTCTCAGCCGCCTACGCTGCCGCTCAAGCACGCGGACGCGAGATCGAGGACATAGACATTCGTCGCGCCCGACGCGTCTTAGGGGAATGGGGACTGGGCGAACTCACGTCGCGAGCCTTCGGAAGCCTGAGTGAGGGGGAGCAAAAACGACTGCAGTTGGCGCGGGCCATCATGACAGACCCTGAACTATTGCTACTTGACGAACCTACGGCCGGCCTCGATGTGGTGGCCCGTTCGGAGCTGCTGAACCTGC
The DNA here is from genome assembly GCA_009699665.1 of Actinomycetota bacterium. GTDB lineage: Bacteria > Actinomycetota > Actinomycetes > Actinomycetales > Microbacteriaceae > UBA963. The sequence continues at coordinate 3,452 of WLNS01000130.1, read as the reverse complement.
TGGGTGCGTTTGCGCAGGTCCCGAGTTCGCCGGCCATTGTCGTTGTGACCCATCACGTCGAAGAGATTCCGCATGGTTTCACGCATGCCCTGATTATGCGGAACGGGTCGAGCGTCTCCGCCGGACCCCTAGCTGCTGCTCTCACGTCAGATTCTCTCTCAGCTGCATACGGTGTCGGCATCGAGGTAACAGTTGTCAATGACGCCTACGTTGCGCGCGTGGCCTATTAATTCTCTGGTAGAGTCAAGTGTTGTCTGTGCGACAGGCACTTTTTTTGGGATGTACGCATCCCTTCACTCCAAGGATTCTTCATGAAGGCTGAAATTCACCCCGAGTACCATGGCGTCGTGTTTCACGACCTCGCTTCGGGAACTTCCTTTCTCACACGGTCGACGGCTTCATCCAGCAAAACGGTCACCTGGGAAGACGGCAACGAATACCCCCTCATCGACGTCGAGATCAGTAACGCTTCGCACCCGTTTTATACCGGTAAGCAGCGAATTATGGACTCTGCCGGTCGCGTCGAGAAATTCAACCAGCGCTTCAAGGGCTTTGGCGGTTCCAACTAACGTCAGTCCTCAGCTAAACGGACCCTCCCTTCGGAGGGTCCGTTTTTTGCATGTGGCTTCTACCGAACGGGCCACACACCGTCGTCGCGGTAGGGCGTTTTGCCTTGACTCTTCAGGTATTGCGCAAAGCTCGCGGCCTGTTCGGCGGCCCAGCTTACTTGCGCGTCGTGCAGTGCCAATGCCGACATGTCGAGCTTGTCACCGTGGACTCGCGCGAGAGCTTGCGCGATGCGTCCGGCCGCGATTGCGTCGGAAGACGCTTCATGAGCGTTATCGAGAGTTATGCCGTAGTGCATCGCCGCGTCTTCGAGTCGGCGCTTGCCTTTGCGATAGCGGTCGACCTGCTTATCGATCACAAGCGGATCGATGATGGGCCGAACATGCGCGAGTGGAGACAGTCCGTAACGCTTCGCTTCACGGTCCAAGATAGTGAAGTCGTATGAGGCGTTATAGGCGACAACGGGTATGCCCGAGTCAAAATGAGCCTCCAGCACAGCCATGATTTCGGCTATCGCTGTCGCAGCGTCTTGCCCGTTAGCAACCGCGAACTCCGTCGTGATGCCATGAACGCTCGTCGCTACCACAGGAATCTCGATCCCCGGGTTGATCAGCCACTCGTGAGCCTCAGAAACCTTACCGTCTTCGTCGAGCAGACTGACGTGTGCCGACACGATTCGTGTGGTTTCGGCCGCAATACCCGTTGTTTCAGTGTCAAAAACAGCCAGTGTTTGTGCCCAGCCGGGCAGGGGTCGGGTGTCGCTCACGCCTTCACTCTACGCCGACCCACGGACCGCCCGACGCATTGCCACCGGCGTAGACTGAGCCCCGTGGGCCAGCCGATGTCACCGTATTCTGACCTTTTAGCGCGTGTTCCCGTCGATGAGCACTCGGGCACGATTGATGCGGTCGACACACGTTGGTGGGAGTACGGCGATGAAAAGACGAGTGTCGATCTCGTGCTCGTTCACGGCTTTCGAGGCGATCATCATGGTTTAGAGCCGCTGATAGCTGGACTCGGGCCGCGTGTTCGAGCCGTTATACCCGACCTGCCCGGCTTCGGCGCATCATCGTGTTTTGAGACTGAAGCAACGATTCAGGCCTACGCGCAGTGGCTTGTGGCCTTCTGCGCACGGGTCGCTCCAGGTGCCGCGGTTTTGGGCCACTCATTCGGGTCAATCGTTGTAGCCGCCGCCCGGGGTCGAGGCTTAGTCTCGCCGCACACCATCTTGATTAACCCCATTGCGGCCAATGCACTCCAGGGGCCCCGTGGTCTGATGACGCGTCTCGCCGTGGGCTACTACAAATTTGCCGCGTGGCTGCCGGAACGCCTCGGCTACGCGCTGCTCAAAAACAAAGCCATCGTGCGCGTGATGAGCGTGACGATGGCAAAAACTACGGACCGGCAGCTTCGTCGATGGATTCACCACGAACACGACACATACTTCTCCGTCTTCGATGGACGGCGTGCTGTGTTAGAGGCATTTCAGGCTAGCGTCACGCACGACGTTAGTGAGTTTGCCGACGCTCTCACCGGTCCGACCCTCATGATCGTTGCGGAAAAAGACGACATCACGCCCCTTGCGAAGCAGTTCGAGTTGGCTCAGCGACTTCCGCGGGCACAGGTTAGTGTCATCAATCACGTGGGTCACTTGGTGCATTACGAAACACCATTAGAGGCGACGGACGCGATTCGCACATTCTTGTCGTTGCCGGACCGGTTTTCATGAGAATTGGATTCGACGCAAGATACATACGCTGGGACGAACACGATGGAATCAGCAGATTTAGCGTCGGACTCGTGAGTGAGCTGGCGAACCTTGTCTCGAACGAAGGCGGTGACGAACTCGTCATCTTCGTCTCGGACGAACGCCAACTTGCTCTTTTGCCGGCAGTTCCGCACTTCATGGTGTCTGCTCCAACGAGTGCTCGCGAGCCGTGGGTGGCGAAACAGATAAACCGTGCGGAATGCGACATCGTTTTTTCTCCCATGCAGACGATGGGTTCGCGGGGCAGAACCTACAAGCTCATCCTCACTGTCCATGATCTGATTTACTACCGCCATCGCACCCCACCCCGGCAATTTTCTCTGCCGGTCCGTCTGCTCTGGCGTCTTTACCACCTGAGCTGGTGGCCACAGCGCTATTTGCTCAATCGAGCGGACGCCGTCGTGACAGTCTCTGAGGTTACGGCCCGACTGATCCAAAAACGTCGACTGACGCGACACCCCGTTTTTGTTGTCCCGAACGCTGCCGACGCGCCGTCCGACTCTCGCCCTCAACCGTGGCGATCGAGAGGCAAACGCGCTCTTTACATGGGATCGTTCATGCCCTACAAGAATGTTGACACCCTCGCCCGCGCTGCTGCAGTGAAAACAGATTGGGAATTTCACCTTCTGAGCAAATGTGATTCGCACACGCAAGACCGGCTGCGATTGCTGGCAGGAGGCGGACACCTGATTTTCCACGATGGAACACCGGAGAAACAGTATCGTGACCTTTTGTCGACGTCGCTGGCTCTCATCACGGCCTCGCGTGACGAGGGATTCGGCATCCCCCTCATCGAAGCCATGTCGCAGGGCACGCCTCTCGTTGTCAGCGATATTGATATTTTTCACGAGGTGGCGGGTGAGGCAGCAGTATTCGTGTCTCCGGATGATCCGCAGGGTTTTGCCCAAGCACTCGGTGAGCTCGCTGGCGAATCTTATTGGTCACGAGCGTCGTCTGCCGGCCTGGAACGTTCGCGCGCGTACTCCTGGGAGCAATCAGCTCGTCTTCTATTCGATGTCCTCAAACAGACCGTCCACGCCCGCAGCGTGCGATAGCGCCGACAGGAATTCACTCGCCCCGCAGTCAATCCGGATGGTTGCGACTCGGTCTGCTTTCG
>WLNS01000013.1 GCA_009699665.1 Actinomycetota bacterium | reverse complement strand
TGCCATCACCGCCGATGAGGTTGTTTCGGAACTGACGTCTTATGCCGAACGGCTGCGTCCCCTGGTGTGTGACACCTCGCTCGAATTGAACAACGCGCTGGATGAGAACAAGACGGTGCTCTTCGAGGGCGGCCAGGCGACCATGCTCGATGTGGATCACGGCACCTATCCGTTTGTGACCTCGTCGAACGCCACGAGTGGAGGCGCCCTGACGGGTTCGGGGGTTGGCCCCACGCGCGTGGATCGCGTCATTGCCATCGTGAAGGCTTACACGACGCGGGTCGGATCGGGACCGTTCCCCACCGAGCTCTTTGACGACGACGGAGAGTTTTTGCGGGCCAAGGGATTCGAGTTCGGCACCACGACGGGCCGCCCGCGCCGCTGCGGTTGGTACGACGCTCCGATTGCGCGGTATTCGACACGAATCAACGGAGTCACCGACTTTGTGCTGACCAAGCTCGATGTGCTGACGGGCCTCGAGCAGATTCCGGTGTGTGTCGCCTACGACATCGACGGCACGCGCGTTGATGAAGTGCCCGTCAATCAGAGCGATTTTCACCACGCCCGCCCGATTTATGAGAACTTTGCTGGCTGGACCGAAGACATTACCGGCGTCAGGTCGTTTGCTGACTTGCCCGCGAACGCGCAGAAATACGTACTGGCGCTCGAGGCCATGAGCGGCGCGCCATTTTCGGCGATTGGTGTGGGCCCGGGACGCGACGCCATCGTGGTACGAAACGAGCTGATTTAGCCTGTCGAGTGCCCAAACTTCTTGGGTAAATCTTCGATTTTCGACTACGTCAGTATCCAGCTGGGGGGCCTACTCTATAACGGTGCGCAAAATAGTCATGGGAATAGCCATTTCCCTCGCGGTGAGTGCCCTCGCTTTTGGCACCCTCGCGGCTTGTTCACTGCCGACCGGCGTCGAATCGGGGAATATCCTCACCGAGAAGCTTCCGGCGGACGTTACGCCCGATGGCGTTCTTTTGGCCGCCGTCATTCTCTCGTCGGGTGACATCGCGGCGGCCGTCACCCAGGGCATCGTGTCGTCGGCAGAGGTAAATGAAGCACGCGATTCCATCTTGGCGAACACCCTAAAACTGTGGAAGCAACGGGCTGAGAGTGAAGTGGCGGTGGCGACAAAATGAGGAAGAAGCCATTCGCCATTCTGGGAATTGCGCTCGCCGTGAGCGTCCCCATCTCATTCGTGGCGCATCCAGTTTTTGCCGCCTCATCTGATGCCGTGGCGCAGGCGCTGGTGAGCAGCACGCTAGGTAATCTGGGGCTCGATAATCTCTCGCCCGAACTCAACCAGGTTTTGTCGACAAAACTTGCCGCAGCGATTGCGGCAGGCGTTATTGACCCAGCGATTGCCGCTCAAGTATCGAGCTTGCTCGAAAACCCCGATCTCCTTTCTGGGCTGGACACCGTCTTTGATGACCACCTCGCTGAGGAGTCAGATTCCTGGAGTCAGTCGCCTCTCTCCGAGGATGTCGTCGAGGAGGGCGAGAGTGAGGTCGATGGTGTTTCGGGAAGTGACCCCAATGCACCTGACGGTGGTGTCGGAAACTTGCCGGCTCGCACGGGAGCTCCCTGGCAAAATCCCGGCGATGGTGAAGATTCTGAGGACCCCGGCGATGGTTCAGATTATGTAGATCCCGGCGATGATTCAGATTCCGGGTCTTCCGACAGCGGGGGTTCGGGATCCGGCGGAGGTTCGGGATCCGGCGGAGGTTCTGGATCCGGCGGGGGCTCGGGACGTGAAAACGGCGGCGACACGGGTTGGCGCGGCGACGGCGGACGCGGCAACGGGGGCCGCGACGACGGCGGACGCGGCAACGGGGGCCGCGACGGCGGCGGACGCGGCAACGGGTCTCACGGCGGCGGAAGTGGCTCAGGCGGCGAAGCTAATGATGACTCTTACGACGACTAGTCCGAGAGCCTCATGTTCACTTCGAGGTCGGGCACAGCAATCACCGAGCAAATCACTCCTCAGTCGCCGCTTGGGCCTGCGCTAAAGTCGTTGCATGGCTTCCGAAGCAGACGATGACCTGAGCGTCGAAGCGTTGGCGCGCCTTGCGTCGTTGCGGCAGAGCATCGACAACATCGATGCCGCGCTTATCCATTTGCTTGCCGAGCGGTTCAAGTGCACGCAGCAGGTGGGTGTGCTCAAAGCGCAGAACGACATGCCCGCCTCAGACCCCGATCGCGAGAAGCGTCAGGTTACGCGGCTCCGGGGGCTCGCCGAACAAGCGGATCTTGACCCGGCGTTCGCCGAGAAATGGTTCAACTTTGTGGTCGACGAAGTGATTCACCACCACGAGCGGTTGGCCTCTCAGCGGGACGAGTAGTCTGCCCGAGTGCAAAGTTTAGGGGCGCGGCCAAACCCTAGTCGAAGTAGTGTGGCAGCGTCGCGCGGCTTCGCTCGAGGATCTCGGCGACGGGCACGGTGAACACATCCTGCACGGTCAGCGTGGCCTCGGGGCCATGGCCATCGGTGACGCCCATTCTTAAAACCGGATAACCGCGAGCCTCGCACAGGCCAACGAATTTGACGTCGTCCTCTCGGGGTACCGTCACAATTGCGCGGGCCGTAGATTCCGAAAAGAGCGCCGAGGTGAGGTCCATTCCGTCGCGCTCAAGAATGTCGTTCAGCCAGACGCGAGCGCCGACGCCAAAGCGCGCCACACTCTCGGCTAGCGCCTGAGCCAGGCCACCATCAGAAAGATCGTGTGCGCTCATCAGCAGACCCTCAAGAGCCGCGCTCTGCACCAGGTGGGCAAGTTTCTTCTCGGTCTCGAGGTTCAACTGGGGTGGCCGCCCGCCGAGATGACCGTGAATGGTTCCCGCCCATGCCGAGCCGTCGAGTTCCGTGCTTGTCACGCCGAGCAGATAGATATTGTTGCCCTCGTCTTGCCAGGCACTCGGCACTCGCCGCTCTACGTCGTCGATGATGCCGAGCACGCCCACCACGGGTGTGGGGTGAATCGGTTGGTCACCCGTTTGGTTGTAAAACGACACGTTGCCGCCGGTCACGGGGATCTCGAGTTGCATGCACGCGTCGCCCAGACCCTCGACGGCACGCTGGAACTGCCACATCACTTCGGGATTTTCGGGGCTGCCAAAGTTGAGGCAGTCGGTGACGGCGGCGGGAACCGCGCCCGACATCGAGACGTTGCGAAAGGCCTCGGCAAGTGCGAGCCGGGCTCCCTCATAGGGGTCGAGCTGGCAGTAGCGCCCGTTGGCATCGGTAGCAAGGGCAAAGCCCAAGCCAGATTCTTCATCGACGCGAATCATGCCGGCGTCATCCGGAAACGACAGTGCCGTATTGCCCATGACGTAATAGTCGTACTGGTCGGTGATGAACGACTTGTCGGCCAGGTTGGGGCTGGCCACGAGCGTGAGAAACTGTTCGCGCAGGGCGGCACCGTCGGTGGCCCGGGCGAGCGAGCTGGCCGAATCGGCTTGCAGGGCGTCAATCCAGGTGGGGTAGGCCACCGGACGCTCGTAGACAGGCCCGTCGATGGCCACCGTGCGCGGGTCAACGTTCACGATTTCTTCGCCCCCGTGGTGAATCACGAGGCGGCCCGTGCCTGTGACCTCGCCGAGCACGCTGGTCTCCACATCCCATTTGGCGACGACGGCCATGAAGGCGTCGAGCTTCTCTGGTGTGACGACGGCCATCATGCGTTCTTGGCTCTCTGACATGAGAATCTCTTCGGCGGTCAGCGTGGGATCGCGCAGCAGAACGTTGTCGAGCTCGACAAACATTCCGCCGTCGCCGTTACTGGCCAACTCGCTCGTGGCACACGAGATGCCCGCGGCACCCAGATCCTGGATGCCCTCGACGAGTCCGCCGGCATAGAGCTCGAGGCAGCATTCGATAAGCACCTTCTCGGCGAAGGGGTCGCCCACCTGCACCGCGGGGCGCTTGGTGGGGCCGGTTGAGTCGAACGAGTCCGACGCCAAAATGGATGCGCCGCCAATGCCGTCGCCGCCGGTGCGCGCGCCAAACAAGACAATCTTGTTGCCCACACCCGAGGCATTGGCCAGGTGGAGGTCTTCGTGGCGCAGAACGCCCACCGCAAGAGCGTTGACCAAGGGGTTGCCCTGGTACACCGCGTCGAAGTAGGTCTCGCCGCCGATGTTGGGCAGGCCGAGACAGTTGCCGTAGAAGCTGATGCCACCCACGACTCCGTGTACCACGCGTGCCGTGTCGGGGTTGTCGATGGCACCAAAGCGCAGCTGATCCATGACAGCAACGGGACGTGCCCCCATCGAGATGATGTCGCGCACGATTCCGCCGACGCCCGTGGCCGCGCCTTGGAACGGTTCGATGTAACTGGGGTGGTTGTGGCTCTCCACCTTGAACGTGACAGCCCATCCCTCGCCGATGTCGACGACGCCGGCATTCTCCCCCATGCCCACCATGAGGCGCTCGCGCATCTTGGGCGTCACCTTCTGGCCAAACTGGCGCAGATAAATCTTTGACGACTTATATGAGCAGTGCTCACTCCACATCACCGAGTACATGGCCAGCTCGCCCGAGGTGGGGCGTCGACCCAAAATCTCGCGAATCTTGGCGTACTCGTCGGGCTTGAGGCCCAGCGCAGCGAAGGGCTGCTCCTTCTCAGGAGTCGCCTCGGCGTTGGCAACGGTATCGGCAACGTGGCGGCTCATACCAGCACCCTCGCAATAACGCTCGTGAAGAAGCGCAGCCCGTCCATTCCGGAGCGCATCGCCTTATTGGTATTGGGTCCGAATCCTCGTTCAACGGCATGCTCGGGGTGCGGCATGAGACCCACCACGTTGCCACGCTCATTGCTGATGCCCGCGATGTCGTTGAGCGATCCGTTGGGGTTCATTCCGACATAGCGGAACGTCACGAGCCCGTCGCCCTCGAGGCGATCGAGAGTAGCCTCGTCGGCGATGTAGCCGCCCTCGCCGTTCTTGAGCGGAATGACAATCTCTTCGTTCTCGTCGAACGCGCTGGTCCAGTCGGTGCGGTTGTTCTCAACGCGAATCATCTGGTCGCGACGCACAAAGCGGCCGTGGTCATTGCGAATGAGCCCTCCAGGCAGCAGATGTGCCTCGACAAGCATCTGGAACCCGTTGCAGATGCCCAGCACGGGCAGGCCCTTATTCGCCGCATCAATCACCTCGGCCATGATGGGCGAGTGGCTGGCGATGGCACCACAGCGCAGGTAGTCGCCATAACTGAAGCCGCCGGGCAGCACGATGGCATCGACTTTCTTCAGGTCGTGTTCGCCGTGCCAGAGGGCAACTGGCTCGGCGCCGGCTAAGCGAATAGCACGCTGCGCGTCACGGTCGTCAAGGGAGCCCGGGAAGGTGATGACGCCGATGCGCATTACGCGCCGACTCCGACTGCCGGCGCTTCGTGCACGCTGATGACGTCTTCGATGACCTGATTTGAGAGCATCTCTTCAGCGATCATGCGAGCCTCGGCGAGCGTGGCCTCGGTGACCGGGCCGTCAACAGTCAGCTCGAAGCGCTTCCCGATGCGAACGCTCGTGAAGACGGTGTGTCCGAGTCGTGCCAACGCACCCGATACTGCCTTACCCGCAGGGTCAAGGAGCTCGGCTTTGGGCATGACCTCGACGACGATGGTGGGCATTGGGGCTCCGACTGTCTCGAGGGGTGGGATGCCCTAATTCTAACGGTCGCGAAGCGGCGGGCTCGTTGAGAAGCGCCGGTCTCGCTGGTTGAGTAGCGCCGAAGGCGGCGTTCGGCTGGTTGAGTAGCGCCGGTCTCGCTGGTTGAGTAGCGCCGAAGGCGCGTATCGAAACCGCGGGGCTGTTATCCCTGAGACAGGCGGGCGACGAGTGCCTCGGCATCCGCCTTCGAACCGGGGACTCCCAAAATGAGCTGATCGTACTTCTCGTCGGTGAGGTTAACCACGACGGCGATTTCGTCGTGGTGCCAATAAACGAATTGCCGGTCTCCGTCGTGATAGTAGGTGCCGGCGGCAATGACACCGGGCAGGTGCACTCCGGGCGCGCGAAGGCCAAGGTGGTCAACTACCTTTTCATCCACCTCCACACTGTGAACGTGACTCATCGGAAAAGAAAGGCTTCCCGACAGCGCCGCGAATTTCTCGGCACCGGAGAGTTCAATATTTAGAGCACCGTCAACAATCTCAATCGTGGGCATCGTCTCTCCGTTTCAGGCGGGGTGGTTCGTGACCCATCCTATCGCTAGCGAATGAGGCGATCGATGAGTTCGGCGTAGCGGGCAGCGGTTTGCGCCACGATGTCGGCAGGCAGCGGCGGCGGCGTGCCCTGCTTATTCCAGTGGGCACTCAGCCAGTCGCGCACGATCTGCTTGTCAAAGCTCAGTCCGCGATTACCCGCAGCGTAGTCGCCGGCATCCCAATAGCGCGATGAGTCACTGGTGAGCACCTCGTCGGCCAAGCACATGTGGCCCGTCTCGCGGTCACGGCCAAACTCGAATTTGGTGTCGGCGAGAATCACGCCGTGGTCGGCGGCGATTGCGCTCGCCGTAGCAAAGATCTCGAGCGAGAGGTCGCGGATGGCGGCGGCATCGTCTGTGCCCACGAGTTCGACCGTGCGCTCAAACGAGATGTTCTCGTCGTGCTCGCCCAGGGGTGCCTTCCACGCGGGCGTATAGAGGGGAGCGGGTAGTTTGTCGCCATCGTGCAGTCCGGCGGGCAGTGCTACTCCGCACACGCTTAGTGTATTTTGATATTCCAGCCAGCCACTGCCGGTGAGATACCCGCGCACCACCGCCTCGATGGGAAACATGTCGAGGTTGGCGACGAGCATGGCGCGCTCGCGCATATCCGCGGGGATCGAAGGCGTACTCTCATCAGGTTCGCGCAGGTGATTGGCCACCCCGAGACGCGAAAACCACCAGGTGCTGAGCCGCGTAAGCAGGGCGCCCTTGCCGGGGATGCCCGGCTCGAGCACGTGATCGAATGCGCTGACCCGGTCGCTGGCCACCACGAGGATGCGCGGGGCCGTAGCCAGGTCTTGGCCGGCCGGAACATAGAGGTCACGCACCTTGCCCGAATAGGCGTGCGTCCAGCCGGGTGGGTTGCTCGGAGAGCCTGTACCGTCGCTGGTTGAGTCTGTACCGTCGCTGGTTGAGCCTGTCGAAACCATCATTCGGCCACCTTTGCCGCAATGTCGCGCCGGTACTGCCCACCCAACAGCTCAATTCGCCCCAGGGCGTCATAGGCGTGCGTGCGTGCCTCGGCAAACGAATCGCCACGCGCAACTACGCTCAGCACCCGGCCGCCCGAGGCCACAAGACGCTCGCCGTCGCGAGCGGTAGCTGCGTGTGTCACGTGTACTCCGGGCACCGCGCTTGCTTCGTCGAGACCGCTAATCTCGCGTCCGGTTACCGGAGTGTCCGGATAGTTTTCGCTGGCCAACACCACAGTGATCACGGCGTCGGGGGCAAACTCGATGGCGGGTTGGCCGGCGAGGTCACCCACGGCTGACGCGTAAAGAATGTCACTGAGCGGGGTAACCATGCGCGGCAAGACCACCTGGGTTTCGGGGTCGCCGAAGCGGGCATTGAACTCGATCACTCGGATGCCCGCAGTCGTTACGATCAACCCGCAATAAAGCAGCCCCACGAACGGCGTGCCTTCGCTCTCGAGTTGGCGCACCACGGGCAGGGCGACCGTTTCGACGCACTCTCGCGTGAAGGCATCGATGCTGCCAAACTGTTCGGCCAGCCACGGAAGGGGTGAGTATGCACCCATGCCACCCGTGTTGGGCCCTTTGTCGCCATCGAGCAGCCGCTTGAAATCCTGGGCCGGGGTGAGCGCTAGAACGTCGTGGCCGTCGGCGAACACGAAAAGCGAGACCTCTTCGCCGTCGAGAAACTCCTCAATCAGCACATCGCCCTCGGCGAGCCAGTGCATGGTGTGTGCCACGGCAGCATCGCGGTCACTCGTCACGATCACACCCTTGCCGGCAGCCAGGCCGTCCGCTTTCACCACGTAGGGGGCTCCAAACTCGTCCAGAATCGTCTCGGCCTCGATGAGTGTGCTCGCCCGGTGGGCGCGACCCGTGGGAACACCGGCGGCATCGATGATGCGCTTGGCAAACGACTTCGAGCCCTCGAGGGCGGCCGCGGCCCGGTCCGGCCCAAACACGGCGATTCCGGCGTTGCGCACCGCATCGGCGACTCCCGCGACGAGTGGCGCCTCGGGACCAATCACCACGAGGTCGACCTCAAGCTGGCTCGCGAGTTCAGCCATCGCGTCGGGGTCGTTGGCATCGCCGCTCACACAGGGCACATCGTGGGCAATGCCGGCATTACCCGGAACACACGTGATGTCGTGTTCGGCGCCTTCGCTCAGCAGCGACAGCACGATGGCGTGCTCGCGAGCACCCGCGCCGACCACGAGAATCTTCACGTTCTTAAGCCTAGGGCGTGTGCTCGAACTCGCCCGCCCCCGCTGGTTGAGTAGTCGCGCAGCGATGTAGTGAAACCAAGCAGTGCGGCGCTCTCCGGCAGACTGGAACCATGGCACCCCCACGCATTCGCCCCGACGACGGCCGCGCGGCCGTTATTGCCGTTCGCGAGAAGATCGCCGCTGGTCGAGTAGCCGACGCAGTCGGCGTATCGAGGCCCCAGCTCGCCACTGCCGTCCGATACCTCCTGCAGGTGCTGGCCACCGCGCATCCCGGTCACACCGTCGAAGTTCGCGTTCCTCCCTTCGGTGCCGTGCAGTGCGTCGAGGGACCGCGGCATACGCGGGGAACTCCGGCCAATGTGGTCGAGATGGATGCCGCCACGTGGGTGGCCCTTGCCACCGGAAGCCTGGCGTGGGCGGATGCGCTCGCCGACGCCCGTGTGGACGCGTCTGGCAACCGTGCTGATCTCAGTGCCCTCGTGCCCCTGCAAGAATGGTAGCTATGGCAGCCACTAAGAATTCACGAGCGCGCGAGACGGTCACCGTCCGCCGCTCCCCGCGCTACCTGCACTTCTTTATTCTTGGCGTCGCGGTTGGTGTCATTGCTGCCATGATTCTGACGGCGGCCTTCCCGTCCGACGGTCAGTACACCGTGCTGCAGACGTTTGGTTTCTTGTTGCTCTTTACGGCCACCATCGGTGGCGCGCTGGGACTTGTGCTGGCCATCATCCTCGAGCGCACTGTGGGCAAGCGCACCATCACCGCTGAGGCCACCCGCGAGACCGTCGGCAACCCCGAAGCGTAGGTGACAGGGTAACTTCACCGCTCTTTTGTTGGTCGCAGCGATATATCGTTGGGTCATGCCGCGTGTTGCTCAGGTGAAGAACGGGTTTAGCCCTCGGGTGTGTGAGCGGTGCGGGCTGCCTTTCGAGTGGCGCAAGAAGTGGGCGCGCGACTGGGATTCGGTGAAGTACTGCTCCCAGAAGTGTCGCGGCTAATGTTCTCGCGAGCGATTTTTATTCCGTTCGATCACCTCAGTCTTGATTACGGGGCCATGAAAGACGCCGATCCCCTCACCGATGTCGTGGTCATGGTGGAAAGCGAGCGCATGCTCACCGGGCGACCGTGGAACGCCGAACGCCTCTTCTTTATGGTGTCGGCAGCTCGACACTTTTCGGCGCTCGCCGAATCCCGCGGCTTCACAGTGAGGTATCTGCAGGCGCCCACGACGGTTGACAGCCTCAATCGCGTTCGGCACGAGTTGGGGGATATCCCCATCATTTGTGCCGAGCCGTCATCGTTTCGGCAGAGTCAGCAGCTCACGGAATTCGGCGCGGAGTTCGTTGACAACGATTTCTTTCTGACGCCGCGAGAGTTGTTTGCCCACTGGGCCGCAACGCAGAAGTCGTTTGTCATGGAGAACTTCTATCGCAAGCAGCGCGTGCGACTCGGAGTTCTCGTGGTCGATGGAGCACCGGAGGGCGGTCGCTGGAATTTTGACGCTGACAATCGCCTTCCCCCGCCGAAGAACTACACGTGGCCCGGCCACCTCGAACACCAGCATGATGAGATCGACCGGGAGGTGGAGCGCCAACTCAACCACACGGCCACGTCCACGTGGGCGACCACGCGCGAGGGTGCACTCCGCCAACTCGCCTGGTTTGTCGAACACCACCTCGCCGGTTTTGGCCCCTACGAGGATGCGGTCCCCCAAGACGAGTGGGCCCTTCACCACTCGCTCCTGAGCCCGTACCTCAACGTCGGACTGCTGCACGCGAGCGAGGTCATCCAGGCGGTTCTGAGCGCCTATCGAGCCGGGCATGCCCCCATTGAGTCAGTGGAGGCCATCATTCGCCAGGTCATTGGATGGCGCGAATACATCAACGGGATGTACTGGTTTCTGGGCGAGGACTACCGAAACCTCAACGGTCTGCATGCAGAGCGGGAACTGCTTCCCGCGTTCGCAGACTCGCAGGCGACGCAGATGAACTGTGTGCGCTCGGTCGTTGCCGGCGTTGAGAAGCGCGCCTGGGTGCACCACATTCCGCGCCTGATGGTGCTGAGCAACCTGGCACTTGTCACGGGCGTGAACCCGCAAGCATTTCTCGACTGGATGCGCGAGCAGTTCGTCGATGCGAGCGACTGGGTGATGGTGCCCAATGTGATCGGCATGGCGACCCACGCCGATTCGGGCCTGCTGATGACGAAGCCGTACGCGGCCGGCGGCGCCTACCTCAACCGCATGACCGAGTTCTGCGGTGGATGCCTCTACGACCCCAAGAAACGAGTCGGCGAGGACGCCTGCCCCTTCACCACGCTCTACTGGGACTTCCTCGATCGGCACCGTGAGACGTTTGCCACAAACCACCGGATGGGCCAGCAGCTCGCCGGCTTGAATCGCCTCGCTGACCTGCCCGAAGTGCGGCTTCGCGCCGCCGAGGTTCTCGAGGGGCTGAGCGCGGGGATCGTCTAGTAGAGCCAGAACTCGCCTAACCAGAAGCCATTGAGCCAGGGCTAGCTGAGCTGGTTGGCCTCAACCCAGGCGAGGTAGTCCGCGTCAATGCCGCCAGTCACGTACTCGCCGGTGAAGCAACACATCTCGAGCTCAGTGACGCTGGATCCTTCGAGGATGGCATCGCGCATGTCGGCCACCTCTTGGTAGATGAGGTGATCGGCGCCAAGCTCGGCAGCAATGTCAGGAATCTTGCGGCCGTGCGCCACGAGTTCGTGGGGTGAGGGCATGTTGATGCCGTAGACGTGTGGAAAGCGCACGGGCGGAGCGGCCGAGGTGAAGGTTACCTCGTTGGCGCCGGCTGCACGCGCCATCTCCACAATCTCGCGCGAGGTGGTGCCGCGCACGATGGAGTCGTCAACAATCAGCACGTTCTTGCCGGCGAACTCCGACGACATGGCGTTGAGCTTCTGGCGCACCGAGCGCTTGCGCTGCGCCTGCCCGGGCATGATGAACGTGCGGCCCACGTAGCGGTTCTTGTAGAACCCCTCGCGGTACTCGATGCCGAGTTTGCGGGCCACCTGCATGGCAGCCGGACGTGACGAGTCGGGGATGGGCATGACCACGTCGATGTTGCCGGTCGGCGCGTATTCGGCGATGGTGGTTGCCAGTCGATCACCCAAGCGCAGGCGTGCTTCGTAAACCGAGATGCCGTTCATGATCGAGTCGGGGCGAGCCAGGTAAACGTACTCAAACGAGCACGGAACGAGCCGCGGATTCTCGGCGCACTGGCGCGAGTACATTTCTCCGGTGACCGAGATGAACACAGCCTCGCCGGGGTCAACGTCGCGCACCACGTCGTAGCCGGCGCTCTCGAGCACGAGTGATTCGCTGGCCACAATCCATTCGGCCTTACCGGTCTCGGTGAGGCGCTTACCCAGGATGAGGGGCCGAATGCCAAACGAATCGCGGAACGCCAGCAGGCCATGCCCGGCGATGACGGCGATGGCCGCGTAGGAGCCTTCGACTCGATGATGCAGGTTGGCGACGGCGGCAAAGACCTGATCGGGATCGAGGTCTGTGCCCGAGATCTGCCCCTGCAGCTCGGTGGCGAGCACGTTGAGCAGCAGCTCGGTGTCACTCGATGTGTTGACGTGCCGTCGATCAATGCTGAACAGGTCGCTCGTGAGCTCACGAGTGTTGGTGAGGTTGCCGTTGTGCACCAGCACGATGCCGTAGGGGGCGTTCACATAGAACGGCTGCGCCTCTTCTTCGTGCTTGGCCGCGCCGGCCGTTGCATAGCGCACGTGGCCTAATCCCATCTTGCCGGGCAGGGCACGCATATCGCGGGTGCGGAATGCTTCGCGGACCTGGCCCTTTGTCTTGAACTGGTGTAGGTGGCTGCCCTCGGCGGTGGCGATTCCGGTGGAGTCCTGCCCGCGGTGCTGCAGCAGAAGCAGCGCGTCGTAAATCTGCTGGTTCACCGGTCCAGTCGAGACGATTCCAACAATTCCACACATGGGGCGGGCCATCTCCAAGCCGACGAAAGGGACGAGAGTTCCCCTTCAGTCTGCCACAGCCCGCGCCGCTAGACTGGGCGAACAATGGGCACAAACTCCTACGCACAGGCCGGGGTCGATACCGCGGCGGGTGACCTCGCCGTTGAACTGATGAAGGCATCGATTAAGGCCACCCACTCGCCCGAGGTGCTCGGTGGCTTAGGGGGATTTTCCGGTTTGTTTGATGTCTCGTTTTTGAAGACTTTTGATCGACCGATCTTGGCTACGAGCACCGACGGCGTGGGCACCAAGGTGGCCATTGCACAGGCCCTCGATAAACACGACACGATTGGCCAGGACCTGGTGGGCATGGTGGTCGATGACATTGTGGTGTGTGGCGCGCGGCCCCTCTTCATGACCGACTACATCGCGTGCGGCAAGGTGGTGCCCGAACGCATTGCCAGCATTGTGGCTGGAATCGCGCGCGCGTGTGCCGAGACGGGAACGGCCCTCGTCGGCGGTGAGACGGCCGAGCACCCCGGGCTGCTCGGGCCCGACGACTACGACGTAGCCGGTGCCGCCGTTGGGGCGGTCGAGGCTGAAAATCTTTTGGGCGCCGATCGCGTGACCAACGGCGATGTGGTGATTGCCATGGCCTCGAGCGGGCTGCACTCGAATGGCTACTCGCTCGTGCGCCATATTTTGGCCAGCAAGAAGATTTCGATGACGCACACCTCGGCCGACTTCGGTGGTGTGGTGGGTGAGATCCTGCTCGAGCCCACTCGCCTTTACACGGGCCCACTCGTGAGTCTGCTGGCTGACGCCGACGTGGGCCCGACCGTGCACGCGCTGAGCCATGTCACGGGAGGCGGGATCGCCGCCAACCTCGCGCGCGTGCTGCCGCAGGGATCGTGGGTCGAGGTTGACCGTTCCACGTGGAACCCTCCCGCCGTTTTTCGGGTGCTGGCCGACATGGCCGGCGAGACGCTCGAGTCGACCGAGGCAACGTGGAACCTCGGCGTCGGCATGTTTGGTGTCGTGCGTGCCGACGCCGCATCCGCCGTTATTGCTGCACTCGCCGCGCACGGAATTCCGGCATGGGTCGCCGGCATGGTTTCAGAGAGCCCGCGTGACCTGGCCGGGTTTGAGCAGGGGGCAAAAGGCGTCGACGGAGGTGCCGTGAGACTGGTGGGAGCTTACGGTGGTTAGCGAGGAGCAAACTCCGCCCGAGAAAAGCTCGGTCACGGTAAGAAGCAGGATCACCGATGGCGCCAAGAAGTCGCTTGCCTGGGCGAAGGCATTGCCTGCGCAAGTGGCCACGAGCTCGAGATTTCGGCGGCTAAAGCCAGAAGGCCGCGCGGCAAAAAAATCAACATCTTCTGTTACGACATCTTCTGTTACGACATCAACGCCGGCAGGCGAAAAGCGCCCGTGGAGTCAGCTCTCGAAGGCCGAAAAAAAGATCGCTCGACGCCGGCCCGTGCGCACCCTGTGGTGGTGGCTGTCGCTGACAGTCCTGACGTCTTCGGGCGGGTTTCTCTTCCCCGCTGTCGCTCTTGCGTTCTCGGTGACCGAAGGCTGGAAGGCAGACGCGCAGTTCGCCGTGCTCGCCGGCGCCGGGGCTGTCCAGGGCCTCGTGGTCGGTATTGGACAGGCGATTGCCTTGCGTCGCGGACCCATTCGAATTCCGGTCGTTCGGTGGATCGTTATCACCACGATTGGTTTCGCCCTCAGCTGGACGGTCGCGCTCGTCCCCGGATCCGTCTTTCAACCCAGCTGGGACAACAGCACCACCATTATGGGCTTGATTGCCGTGGTCCTGCTGGTGATTCTCATCGTGCCGATCGCGCAGTCTTTTCTGCTCACGGTGCGCGTTCGCGATGCCTGGCGCTGGATTCTCGTCATGGGAATCTCTACCGCGTTGGGAACGGGATCGTTCATATATGCCATCGTGCTGGTGCAAGGAAAGTCGACTTTTATTGGCACCGCACTGCCCTTTATTTACATGGGGTGGGTGGGCATCATGCTCTATTCGTTGGTGAGCGCGCTGGGCGTTTTTTGGATTGCTCAAGAGGCCTACAGCGACTCAGAAACGCGCGCGCTGATTGCTCGTCGCCATGCAAACGAACGAAAAGCTGTTCGCGCTGTTGGTACGGGGGTCGTATTTGTCAGCAGGAAAACTAGTCCCACCGTGCGGGCAGCGACGCGCAAAGCTACCGCGGCTGTGGGCGCGACCGCGAAGAAGATCGGCCCCGTGGCAAGAGCCCTGGCTCAGAAGATTGGTTCTCGCACAAGCGGCCTGACCACGCGTATGCGTCGGCAGACACAGGGGTCGAAAACGTCGGACCAGCTCACGACCAAAAAGTCCAGCAATAAGCCCACCACGAAGGCAACCAAAAGGCCGACAAAGAAAGTCGCAAAGAAAAAGGCTCAGAAGGCGCCAGAAAAACCTTAGGCGCGCTCGTCGTCGCCTTCCGTGCCACTCTCGGCGACGTCGGCCCACTTGGCGAGGTTCTCTTCGAGCTTGGCATCTTGCGTTTTCCCGAGCTCTTGCTCGAGCGCAGACAGGTTGGTGTCGGGGCTGAAATACTTCAGCTCGCGCGCCACCTTGGTGTGCTTTGCTTTTTGCCGGCCACGACCCATGCGGGTGCCCCTTTTACGTGAGACGCGCCGAAGTCCCTTCGGCGCGTTTGTCCAATCTCAAAGACGATAAAAAAAAGTCTAACACCAACCCCGCGCGCGAGCGATGCGGAAAAGTTGTGTGGAAAAGCACCCTATCGGCCGAAAGCGAGGGTGGGGAGGTAGCCAAGAAAGGCCGCTCCTGTACCGAGAATCAGATTGAGTGCGAGTGATCGCATGGCCACGCGCGCTCGCCCCTGCATCATGAGTTCAATCGTCTCAACGGCGAACGTGCTGAAGGTAGTGAGACCGCCACAGAGTCCCGAGATCACGATGAACCCTACCTCGGCAGAAATCACGTGCGTTTGGGCTAGCCCTAGCGCGAGTCCCGCGATAAAACTTCCCACAACGTTCACGATGAAGACGGCCCGTGGCACACTCACCGGATGTGCGGCTACGGGGAGTGCCCGAGATACACCAAAGCGCATGAGGGCCCCGGCAGCGCCGGCCATGAGCAAGACAACAACGGCCAGCATCAGAGGTCGGCCCCACCATCAGGAATCGCCGCATCGCGCCGCAATCGGGCACCACCGGTGGCCAGCCCAGCCCAGGCGGCCATCAGGCCCAGGAGCGTGGAGAAGACAAGTGCACCAACGGCTGTGAGCAGGTTGGCCTCGACCGCGCCGGCCACGGCATTGAGAGTCACGGCGCTAAAGGTGGTGAACGAGCCCAGAATGCCTGTGCCGACACCGGCCTTGAGCCACAGCGGAACTCCGGGGTGGGGCCACAATCGCGCAACGAGAACTCCGAGAACGAACGATCCGACCACGTTGACGATGATTGTCGAGAGCGCCAATGTTCCGGCAGTGTCGTGTGGCACGAGGAGGTCTATTCCGTAGCGAGCACCGGTGCCGATGGCTCCACCGACCGCAACGGCGGCAAAACTACGCCACACGGCTAAGGCTTTTTGCTGGACTGACGACGCCGACGCTGGGCAGGAATTTCAACCGTCTCGGGGGTGAGCTGTGAACGCACGGGCGGCGTTCGTGGCTCACCGCGTCGGGCATCACCGGCCACGACCCGAGAGCGCCTTCCATAGACCAACGTTGATGAATCAAGAAGCCAGGGGATGAGCGAGATGGAGACACCCTTTTCCATCATCAGCTTGTTGCGCATGCGATTGGCGCGGTGGTTGTGCAGCAGGTGCTCCCACCAGTGGCCCACGATGTACTGGGGCAGGTAGACCGTCACAATCTCACTGCCGTGGGTCTTCTGGTGGTGGCGGATGTGTTGCACGAGTGGCCACGAGAGATCACGGTAGGGCGAGTTGATGATTCGAAGCGGCACATGGATGTTCCAGCGAATCCAGTCCAGCTCTAGCTGTGCTGTGGCAATCTCGCTCACCGAGATATGTACCGCCTCGAGGCTGTCGTGACGGCCAGAGATGGCATAGTCGAGGGCTTTGAGCATGGGCTTTTGCATCTTGCCCACGAGCACAATGGCGTGGTCGCCCTTGGCGCCAAACGTGGTTTGTGCGTCAACCTCGACCTCGCGCGAAACGTCGCGGTAGTAGCGGTGCACGCCAATCATCAAGAAGTACAAAATGGGCATGGCGATGAACACCAGATAGGCACCGTGGCTGAACTTGGTGATGGTGACCACGATGAGCACCGTGAAGGTGAAAACGGCTCCGATGATGTTGATGGTCAGACTGGCACGGATATTCCGGGTCTTCTCGGGTTTGGTTCTCAATAAGCGCATCCAGTGGCGCACCATGCCCGTTTGGCCGAGCGTAAATGACACAAAGACACCAATGATGTAGAGCTGAATCAGCATGGTCAGGTTTGCTTGGAATGCGGCCAGAATGCCGATGGCCACGAGCGCAAGGGCAATGACGCCATTCGAATAAATAAGGCGATCGCCCCGGTTTTCGAGCGCTTTGGGCGCATAGCCGTCTCGTGCGAGAACACCGCCGAGCAAAGGAAAGCCGTTGAACGCAGTATTGGCGGCGAGCAACAGAATGAGCGCGGTGGCCGCCTGAATCACAAAGAACAGGATCGAGTTATTGCCAAAGGTAGCCGCCGCAATTTGGGCAATGAGTGACCGTTGCGGTGCCGTCTCACAATTAGCAAAGCCCACGAGCTGGCAGGCGTTCTCGACGTATTTGACACCCGAGACGAGCGCCATCACGACCAGACCCGAGAACAGCGTGATGGCGATGCCGCCCATCATCAGCAGTGTGGTGCGGGCATTGTTCACCTTGGGAACACGGAACGCCGGAACACCGTTGGCGATGGCTTCGACACCGGTCAGGGCCGAACAGCCGCTGGCAAACGAGCGCAGCAGCAGAAGCACGATGGCGGCCTGGGCAATACCCTCACCCTTCACCTCAAAGCCCGCCGTTTCTGCCACGGGTGCATCTCCCATGATGATGCGCACAATGCCCACCACGATCATCAGGGCCACGCTGGCCGCAAAGAGGTACGTGGGAATAGCAAACGCCTTGCCCGATTCGCGAATTCCGCGCAGGTTCATCGCCGCCAGAATCACGACGAAGCCAATGGCCAACCCGACCCGCCAGGGGTTCAGAAACGGAAGTGCCGAGATGATGTTGTCAACGCCCGCGGCGACCGAAACGGCGACCGTCATGACGTAGTCGACGAGCAGCGCTGAGGCCACAATGACCCCAGCCTTCTCGCCGAGGTTCTTGTGTGCCACCTCGTAGTCGCCACCGCCCGACGGGTAGGCCTTAATGAGTTGGCGGTAGCTCAGCACAACGACGACCATGAGCAAGACGACTGCGGCGGCAATCCACGGAGCGAAGCTCAAGAAGGAGAGGCCGCCGATGAGCAGGATGATGACAATCTCCTGGGGGGCGTAGGCAACCGAAGACAGAGCGTCACTGGCAAAGATGGGCAGCGCAATAACTTTGGGCAGCAGCTCGCCGTCAAGAGATTTGGTGGGCAGCGGATCCCCGATAATCCAATTCTTGGCCGATTTAATTTCTTCCGGCGCCGCGTCCTTCTTCTTTGGGCTCACGA
>WLNS01000129.1 GCA_009699665.1 Actinomycetota bacterium | reverse complement strand
CGTTTTGCCACGGTGGCGGTAAGCCCGTGCGCCGTCATTTCAACGACGTCTGTGGCCGGTGAGAGAGGTAGTCCCAAAAACCGCGTTGACGTCACAATGGATTGCGCCAGCGTGTGAGCCGAATACTGTTCGGCAGACGCCACAATCGCCAGCAGGTCGTTGTCGTGCCAGTCCTTTTGCGCGTGAATACCCGCCAAAGCGGGCTGCCCGTATGTGAGAGTCCCCGTCTTGTCAAAGGCGGCGGTTCGGATGCGGGCCAACTTTTCTAGCGTGCCACCGTTCTTCACGATGACACCGTTGCGAGCCTGTCGACTCATTCCCGCGATAAAAGCCACGGGCGTGGCGATGATGAGGGGGCAGGGGGTGGCTACGACGAGAACCTCGGCGAAACGAGACGCCTCACCGCTCCATATCCAGCCGGCAACGGCAAAGACATAGGCCGCGACGGTGAAGGGAACGGCATAGCGATCCGCCATGCGCACGAACGGAGCTTTTGACTCTGCCGCCTCGGCGACCAGCGCCACAATTCGCTGATACTGGCTATCTTCTGCTCGCGCCGTGACGCGCATCGTGAGCACGGACGATCCATTCACGGCACCGGAGAAGAGGGAGTCACCCGCATGGCGATCTACCGGAAGGCTCTCACCGGTGAGCGACGACTCATCGAGCGTCGCCGCCGCTGACTCGAGAATGCCATCAACCGGAACCAGCTCGCCCGGACGAACAATCAGCCTGTCGCCGAGCTCGACCTCCCCGACGGGCACGTCTTCTGGTTCATCGTTTTTGAGGCGGTGAGCGATGAGCGGCGTGCGATTGAGCAGGGCCGTCAGTTCGCGTTTGGCCCGACCGGCGGCAAAAGTTTCTAGCGCCTCGCCTCCGGTGAACATGATGACGATGATGAGCGCAGCCCAGTACTCTCCCACCACGACGGTCGCCACAATGGCCGTGATGGCAAGAACATCGATGCCCCACTTGCCGCGCACAATGGATCGAACCATGGCCACGCCCTCGAGCAGCGCAACAAGAATGGCGAAGGCGCTAATCCCCCACTGAGCCCAGACGTGGTAGCCAGCCAGATCTAATCCGCCACCGACAGCTGCCGCGACGAGGGCGCCCGTGAGTGCCGGGTAGTCGCGAATGCGCCGCACCAGAGACCTCATGACATTCCCATCACACCCTGGCCGGATTGGTTATGTGCTCCCGAGCCACGTCAAGTTTAGCCGAGTCGGTCATGGCTCCTGTCGTCACGACAAAATGCTGTTACCTGCGCGTAACCCATCGGTCACCTCGGGCGTTTATCCTGTTGAGTATGGGGACTTTGACACTCGAAGAACTGTCTGCGCGCACTATCGTCGCAGCGAATAGCCTGACGCTCAAACCGGGACAAGAGGCGTTTATCACGCCGCCGTCGTATGCCATTGCGGAAGCATATTTCGCACCCGACACCGAATGGCCCCGCGTTGTGCTGGATGGCGACACCGTTGTGGGCTTCATTCGGGGCCACTTCGATACAGAAACATCAGCCCCAGAATTCCACAGTTGCATATGGCGGATTCACATCGCCGCCGAAGCGCAAGGACGCGGGGTTGGCCGATTCGCCGTCGAAGCAATCGCCGCCGAAGCCCGGTCGCGTGGTTTTGCTCAACTCACTGTGCTCTGGGAGCCGGGTGATAATGGGCCCGGTGAGTTCTTTCACACCCTCGGATTCCGCGACATCGGTGAAACCCGCTATGGCGAAACAATCGCAGCACTGTCTCTGTCCTAAACAGCGCTCCACCGATGCTGTCCGCCAAACACAAGGAGACCCTCGTGAACTCGCAACCTTCCGTTCTGTTTGTCTGCGTCCACAATGCCGGACGCTCACAAATGGCAGCCGGCTATCTGCAGGCACTCGCGGGTGATCGCGTGCGAGTGCTCTCTGCCGGGTCAGCTCCCAAAGACTCAATCAACCCGGTCGCGGTCGCCGCCATGCTCGAAGAAGGCATCGACATCGCGCACAACGAGCCCAAAGTGCTTACCGACGAGGCCGTCGAAGCAAGCGATGTGGTGATCACCATGGGATGCGGTGACGCGTGTAAGTTTTACCCCGGCAAGCGCTACGAAGACTGGGAACTCGACGATCCCGCCGGGCAAAATATCGACGCCGTGCGTCCGATTCGCGACGAGATTCGTCGACGCGTCGAGTCACTCATCGGCGAGATTCTCGCTGATTCGGCGTCACCTAACGAATAAGCACCGACAGGCAGGTCACAGAGCCTTCCAACTTTTCGAACTCCGTCATCTCGACGGCAATGACCCGGTAGCCGAGGCTGCGCAGAAGATCTGCCGTCTTCGGCGCTGACGCCGAAATGAGCACACTGTGATGGTCCACGATCACAACCGTGGCACCCAAAGCCTCGGGGACGGCCAAGAAACGCGAAAAGACAGATGTGTCGGGTAACGCCTGTGCAAATCCGATGATGGTTCCGTCGGGAAGGGCACTCACCGCCGACTTCAGATGAAGGGCTTTGCCCACGGGCACGGCAACAACCGTGAAGCCGAGCGAACGAGTCAACGCACGTAGTTGGCGAAGGCCTTCGTCGTTACTCCGTGTCGAACGTCCCACATAAATCATGTCACCGACAACCAACACGTCACCACCGTCGAGGCGACCGGGCTCGTGGATATGCGCGATGCGCAAACCCAGTGTGCGAACGGCGACTTCGGTGTCAGCCGTTTCTTCACGACGTTCGTCAGCTCCCGGGCTCGTGATGATTGCTGTGTCACCGAGCACGACGACGGTGTCTTCGACGAAAACAGAGTCGGGCAGGTTATCGTTCGGTGTCACCTCGACGATGCGCCAGCCACATTCCTGCAGGGCGTCAACGTATGAATCCCACTGCTCGTCGGCCTTGTCTAGATTGACGCGGCGACGCGTGATGTGCGTGACGAGACCCTGCGAAAGCGTCGAGGCCGGTGCGCGCACGAGGGCAATTTTGGCTCGCCGACGGGACAAGATTTTGCGCAGCGATGTGTTCACCCACACTCCAAGAGTGGCAGTGGCGATGACGGCGGCCACGAAGAAAATGAGGCACAGGTCGACGAGCCCGGCGATGGCCTCGCTCCAGAAGGCCAGATATCCTGGGCTCTGCGCCTGCACTTGCAGACCCACACCGAGCAATCCCGAAACGACGGCCGCCACAACCCCAGACGCCAGAGCCAGCCAGCGCGTACTCATCAGCGGCAGAAAAGCTGCCACCCAGATCAGCACGAACAGGAACCCCAGCGCCGGAGCATAAAAAACCGTGGCCCGCGCAACCACCTCGAGCAGCATTTTTTGGGCAATGAAATAAGCGATGTCATTGGCAACGAGCACGGCAAAAGTGACAGCGGCTGACGTCGCCAAGGCGGCTAGGGCTCGCTGTAGGACGGGGCGAATCATGGCGACCCTTTCATCATAAAAAGCTGCGGTTAGTGGAAGAAGTGCCGTTCCCCGGTGAAATACATGGGCACGCCCGCTTTGTTAGCCGCGGCTATGACCTCCTCGTCCCGCACAGAACCACCGGGCTGCACAACAGCCCTGATCCCGGCGGCGAGCAGAACCTCGAGCCCGTCAGCAAAGGGGAAGAATGCGTCCGAGGCTGCAACCGAACCGGCGGCGCGCTCCCCAGCGCGTGACACAGCCAGATGACACGAGTCGACGCGATTGACCTGCCCCATGCCGACGCCGACCGAAGCGCCTCCCCGTGCCAACAGAATGGCATTTGACTTGACCGAGCGGCATGCCTTCCAGGCAAACTCAAGGTCCACGAGCGTCTCACCGTCAACGGCCTCACCCGCCACAAGCGTCCATTTCTTGACAAGAGCACCCAACACGGCATCGGCGTTAAAAAGGTCGGTGTCTTGAACAAGAAACCCACCCGACACTTGCCGCAGTTCAATGGGCTCGCGCTCAAAGGTGGCGGGCAACTGCAAGAGCCGCAGGTTTTTCTTCTGGCGCAGCAGGGTCAGGGCATCCGGCTCAAAATCTGGCGCAACGAGCACTTCGGTAAAGACTTCAGAAACCTGTTCGGCCATCTTCAGGGTGACCGCACGGTTCGCCGCGATGACTCCGCCAAACGCTGAGACGGGATCACACGCGTGGGCCCGCTGGTGAGCCGATGCGATCTGGTCAACGGCCTTATCGCGACCGACGGCGATGCCACACGGGTTGGCGTGCTTGATGATGGCAACGGCAGGATTGATGAAGTCATAGGCGGCACGCACGGCGGCGTCGGCATCGACGTAATT
>WLNS01000128.1 GCA_009699665.1 Actinomycetota bacterium | reverse complement strand
GCCCCTCGAAGTTGCGGTTGGAGGTGGATGCGCAGCGCTCCCCCGGCGCGAGCTGGTCGGGATTCATCCCGAGACACATCGAGCAGCCGGCGAAACGCCACTCGGCGCCAAACTCCTCGACGATCTTGTCGATGCCCTCGGCCTCGGCCTCGATTCGCACCCGCGCCGAGCCGGGAACCACCATCACGCGCACGCCGTCGGCCTTCTTCTTGCCCTTGATGATGGCGGCAAACTGTCGCAGGTCTTCGATGCGCGAGTTGGTGCACGAGCCCATGAAGACGGCATCGACGGCTATATCTTTCATCGGGGTGCCGGCGGCGAGGTCCATATATTCGAGGGCACGCTCTGCGGCGGCGCGGTCTTCGGAGTTGGTGAATTCGGCCGGCGACGGCACGCGGTCGTTCAGTGCGACTCCCTGACCGGGGTTGGTGCCCCAGGTGACGAACGGCTCGAGCTCGTTGGCGTCGAGAAAGACCTCGGCATCAAACGTGGCCCCGTCGTCGGTGGGCAGCGTATTCCAGTGGGCCACGGCCGCATCCCAGTCGGCACCGGTGGGTGCGTGTGGGCGGCCCTTGAGGTAGGCGTAGGTGGTCTCGTCCGGGGCGACCATGCCCGCGCGGGCGCCGGCCTCGATCGACATGTTGCAGATGGTCATGCGGCCCTCCATGGAGAGCGCCCGAATGGCCGATCCGCGGTATTCGAGCACGTAGCCCTGGCCGCCGTTGGTACCAATCTGGGCGATCACGGCCAGGATGATGTCTTTGGCGCCAACGCCGGGGCGCAGCGTGCCCTCAACGTTGATGGCCATGGTCTTGAAGGGCTGAAGCGGCAGGGTCTGCGTGGCCAGCACGTGCTCAACCTCGCTGGTACCGATGCCGATCGCCATGGCGCCAAAAGCGCCGTGCGTGGAGGTGTGCGAGTCGCCGCAGACCACGGTGATGCCGGGCATGGTGAGTCCCAGCTGCGGGCCCACCACGTGCACGATGCCCTGCTCGATGTCGCCCAGCGAGTGCAGGCGAATGCCAAACTCTTTCGCGTTCGCACGCAGGGTTTCAATCTGAATGCGACTGGTGTCATCGGCAATGCGCTGATCGATGTTGAGCGTGGGGGTGTTGTGGTCTTCGGTGGCGATGGTGAGATCGGGGCGACGCACCGGACGACCGGCCTGGCGCAGTCCGTCGAACGCCTGCGGGCTCGTGACCTCGTGCACCAGGTGCAGGTCGATGTAAATCAGGTCGGGAGAGCCGTCAGTGCCCTCGGTCACGAGGTGGTCGTGCCAAACCTTCTCGGCCAGGGTGCGCGGGCCAGCGGAACGCTCGGCCGCTGCACGCGGTGACGATGCTGACGTGGCTGAATTCATGACGGTCGTAACCTCTGGTGAGTTAAAAAGAGTGCTCTCCAGTCTACTTCTTCACCGGTTGCCTAGTCCCTCGCCGGTTGAGTAGCCCACACAGTGGGCGTATCGAAACCCCTATGCGCTCTTTCGAGCATCACGGCGCAGCTTCCACACGCTAGCCAGAGCCGAGACACCGATGGACAGCACAATCACAACCAGTGAGGCTTCGGTGCTGATTTCGGGAATGCCCTCGAGGGGTTGGCCGCCGTTGACGAACGGAAGCGAGTTGTCGTGCAGGGCGTGCAGCACCAGCTTCACGCCGATAAAAGCCAGAATGGCGGCGATACCGTAGGTGAGGTAGGGCAACTTTTCCATGAGGCCGCCGAGCAAGAAATACAGCTGGCGCAGGCCCATCAGAGCGAACACGTTGGCGGCCAGCACCAGGAAGGGGCTGGTGGTGATGCCAAAAATGGCGGGAATCGAATCGAAGGCGAAGATCACGTCGGTGACGGCCAGCGCGATCAACACGAGCAGCATGGGGGTGAGCACGCGCTTGCCCCGGATGGTGGTGCGAAACTTGATGCCGTCGTAGGTGTCGCTGATATTGATGCGTTTGCGCAACCAGGCAATGAGCTTGTTCTCGGTTTCTTCTTCCTCTTTATTGCTGCGCAACAACTGGTGAATCGCGGTATAGATGAGGAACGCGCCAAATATGTAGAAAATCCACGAGAAGCTGGCCACGAGGGCGGCTCCCAAAATAATGAAGATCGCGCGCAACACGAGCGAGATAATGATGCCCATCATGAGCACCTCTTGCTGCTGCTTCTTGGGCACTGCAAAGCGCGCCATGATGATCACGAAGACAAACAAGTTGTCGATGCTCAGGCTGTATTCGGTCAGCCAGCCGGCGAAAAACTCGGTGGCGTGCTCGGCATCACCCAGCCAAAAAATAAGGCCGCCAAACACCACGGCGAGCGCGGCATAACCACTCACCCACAGCGCGGCCTCGCGCATGCTGGGCACGTGCGGACGCCACGCCACAATCAGCAGGTCGGCGATGAGAATCGCCACCAGCACGATGAGCGACGTCACCTCAAAGGCAAAGGGAAGGGCGCTGTCCATGCCTCTAGCCTATGTGGGCGGTCGGCCACGCTTACTGTGTATTCTCAAGTAAGAAAACTTCACAACATCCCGCGCTCGGTCACTGAGCTGACAAAGAAAGCATGAGGCCACATGTTCCGCAAGATGCGAGCGGCTTACCGGCAATCTAAAATCTTGGCAGCAAATTTACCCAGCCGCGACGACATCGCGCGCCTCTCACAGTCAATCGTCGAAAGCATCGTTCCACATATTGGTCACATCTCGGATAACAACACCAAAGCGAAGTGGGGGCTGACGGGTCGCACCGTGGCCAATCCCCTCACGGTTCCCGCACGCAAGTATTGGTCGCAGGCTGACGAAGACGGGATTATCGAGAACATTCTCAGGCGCCTCCCGGGCACGGTTGCAAAAACGTTTGTGGAAATTGGCGTTGGTGACGGTTCCGAGAATAACTCCGTCGTGCTGTTATCTCGAGGATGGGAGGGCCTGTGGTTCGGAGGAGAAGATCTCTGCTTTGAGCCGGCAAAGAACGGCTTGTTGACCTTTCATAAGGTCTGGATCTCACTTGAGAAATTCGCGAGTGTCACCAATCCTCTCATGGAATTTTCGAACAAGCATGGGCTTGGCCTCTTGTCGATCGATCTCGACGGCAACGACTATTTCTTTCTCGAGGCAATCCTCGAAGCCGGAGCGCGACCCGACATTCTCGTTGCCGAGTACAACGCTCGCCTTCCGGCAGACGTCGAATGGGTCATGCCGTACACGCCTGACCACACGTGGGATGGGTCTGATTACTATGGCATGTCGTTGCAGAGTACCTGCAATTTGGCAGCAACATACGACTACGTGCCCGTGGCCACCTCGGCACAGGGAGCAAACGTCATCTTTGTTCTCAAGAAACACATGAAGCTCTTCGCTGACGTGCCCACCGACGTGCATGACCTCTACATGCCGCCCGACTTCGATCTCTTGACCGTGTGGGGGCACCCGACGTCGCCGGCGTTGCTCGAGTCGCTCACCCGCCGCAAGTCTTAGGCGCTCGGCTCGCGGACCACAGCATTCGGGTCTAGCCGCAAGTCTTCGGCGATCTGCATCCAGGCGTTGTAGCTGCTGCCGCGTCCAATGCCCGATCCGGCGTGCACGTTGGCCGAGCAGTTGTAGAGGTTGGGCAGCAGGGTCTTTGATCCGGCCAGTTCGGGAATAGGACGGAAGCGGCCCAGCTGGCTGGCCAGGTGCGCGCCCTCCACGTATCCGCCCTCAATCATGTCGGGCTTGCCGGCGTTGATGTGGGTGGGCATAAAGAACTGCATGGCCACAATGTTGTCGTCGGTCATGTTGGGCGCGTAGGTGGGCCACTGCTCACGAATGCGCTTTTCGAATTCCTTTTCCAACTTGGTCCACTGACCGCTGTCGTAGAAGCGCAAGGGGGCGCTGAACTCTTCGATTCCGGTGATGTGCAAGCCGTCGGGCGTGCGGGTGGTGTCCCACTGTGAGTCGGTTGAGGTGAGCATGTACATGTCGGGCGAGATGCCCTTGGTCATGATCTCGGCCTGGTAGCGGGTGGCAAACCAGTCGGGATCCTTCTTGCCCCAGTACAGGCGCGGCTGGGCGCCCACTTCGCTGGAGCCCACCGAGGCCGAGTAGTCGGGAATCTCTTTCGACACCACGTTGGCCCACACCAGCTGACCGCGGTCGTACACGATGTTGCCCAAGCGGTGGCGGATCTTCTCGGCCACCTCGGTGTTGCGCAGCAACTGCAGAACGGTCTGGGGCAGGCCGAGGTCGGAGACCACAATGTTGGCGCCCACAAACGTGCCGTCGGCCAGGCGAATACCGGTGGCCCGGCCGTTCTCCTGCACAATCTCGTCAACGCGCTGACCGGTGAAGTACTTCACGCCGCGCTTCTCGCCGGCCTTCACGAGCGCCTTGGAGATGC
>WLNS01000127.1 GCA_009699665.1 Actinomycetota bacterium | reverse complement strand
TTACCGGGCTTGAGCAGTTTCGTGGCACGGAGCGCCGTTTTGAGCTTCTCGGTGAGGTCGGTGGCGTCTCTGTCTATGACGACTATGCACATCACCCCACCGAAGTTGAGGCCGTCCTTACGGCCGCTCGTACTGTTGTCGGTTCTGGCCGTTTGATTGCGGTGCATCAGCCCCACCTCTACAGTCGCACGCGGCTCATGGCTCGGGAGTTTGCGCAAACGCTCGAGCGTGATGCAGACCTGACCGTCGTGCTTGACGTTTACGGAGCGCGCGAGGACCCCGAGCCCGGTGTGACGGGGGCCCTCGTGAGTGATCTGTTTGACACTCAAAACGCCGTGCGCTTTATTCCCGATTGGCAGGCCGCCGCGGACTACATCGCAGATGTCTCGCGTTCTGGAGACTTTGTGATTACCCTGGGCTGCGGCGACGTTTATCGCATCGCCCCCACGATTATCGACGCACTCGGTGTGCACGGACCGGGCAATCGCGCGTGAAGAGACCCGATGATTCTCGACTGAATCGTCCCCTTGTTGGCGCGTCGCCCGCAGGGCGTCAGATTCGACCGTCACGTTCGTCTTCGGAGCCGAGGTCGCAACCACGATCGATTGGCAAGCGGGTGGGTCCCGAACGAGTCGGTCGCACGCAGAAAAGTGCTGACCCCTCGGGAAAACATGGATCGAGCGGGGTGGGAGCGCCTCGCAAAGCGCCGCGCACACCAAAAATCAGTCCCGCTGCGGAAGCTCGCCGAGAACTCCGTGCCGCGGTATCCGCGAGAAAGGCGGGCGAACGCAATGAGATTCGACGCTTCACTGCCCACGTCCGTCGCCGAAGACAGGCAGCGCTGGGTGCTGTTGTGAGCTTGGTGGCTCTCGTCATGTTTGTTGCGATCGGAACCTTCTCACCTCTGATGTCTTTGCAGAGCGTCACCGTTCTCGGCACCGAGCGTGTTGATTCGGCCGTCATTAGCTCCGGTGTCGCCAACCAACTGGGCAAACCGCTGCCGCTTGTCGACGTGGAAGCCATCGGACAGGTCATTGCACGTCAACCCCTCGTCAAGAGTTTTGCCATTGAGGCAAAGCCGCCGCACGACCTTGTGATACACATCACAGAACGTTCACCGGCGGGATACTTGAAGTCGAGTGCGGGCTTTACCCTGGTAGATGCTGCGGGCGTCACGATTGAGCAGACCGCAGACCGAGTGTTTGCGCTGCCGATCATTGATGTCACCGGGGCATCGCCAACGGCCGGCGGTTTTCCGGCAGCCATGGCAGTTTTGTTGGCGCTGCCGGCAGAGGTGCGGTCCCAGGTTGATCGGGTAGCTGCTTCGACGACGGATGACGTGACGCTTTTCTTGAACCCCACCGGATCGAGGGTTATCTGGGGAGCGCCCCAGCAATCCGCGCTCAAGGCCCGAGTCCTTGCTTCACTCCTGGTTAACTTTCCGCTGGGGTCTGTTGCTCAGTACGACGTTTCTGCCCCGAATTCACCGGTCGTATCGTAGCCCCGGCGTGTCGTGACCAGTTGCCGCAAGGGACACCTTTACCCTCAAGAGGAGTAATGGCATACTCAGCATAACTTTAAGGTTCTACTTGAAGTTAAGAGTTTCGGAGGCCGGGATGGTAAACAGCAAAGCGTATTCGGCAACGGGTGCGAGCAATCACTATTTCGCGGTCATCAAGGTTGTCGGAGTGGGCGGCGGGGGAGTCAACGCCATAAACAGAATGATTGAACTCGGCCTCAAGGGCGTTGAGTTCATCGCCATCAATACCGATGCACAAGCCCTTCTGATGAGCGAGGCTGACGTCAAACTTGATGTGGGACGTGAACTGACGCGTGGCCTGGGGGCTGGGGCGGACCCCGAGGTGGGTCGAAAGGCTGCTGAAGATCACGCCGATGAAATTGAGCAGGCCATCCAAGGCGCTGACATGGTTTTTGTCACGGCGGGTGAAGGGGGCGGCACGGGCACAGGCGGTGCGCCGGTCGTTGCCAAGATCGCCAAGTCAATTGGTGCACTGACCATCGGTGTCGTCACGAAGCCATTCTCTTTTGAGGGCGCGCGCCGATCAGCACAGGCAGAATTGGGCATCGCCGCCCTGCGGTCAGAGGTGGACACCCTCATCGTCGTTCCGAATGATCGCCTGCTTGCGATTAGCGATCGCACCATTAGTCTTCAAGACGCATTCGCGACGGCTGACCAAGTGCTGCTTGCCGGCGTGCAGGGCATCACCGACCTCATCACGACTCCTGGGCTGATCAACCTTGACTTCGCCGATGTCAAATCGGTCATGCACGGTGCTGGGGCTGCGCTGATGGGTATTGGTTCATCGCGGGGCGCCGACCGAGCAATCAAGGCCGCGGAGTTGGCGATTGCCTCACCCCTGCTCGAAGCGTCAATTGACGGGGCGCGGGGCGTACTGATTTCTGTCCAGGGAGGCTCAAACATGGGGCTGCTCGAAATCAGTGACGCCGTTGAATTGGTGCGCGAATCGGTACACGCCGAGGCGAACATTATCTTTGGTGCCGTGATTGATGACACCCTCGGAGACGAGGTGCGGGTGACGGTCATTGCTGCCGGATTTGACGGCGGCGAACCGACGCGGAAGGCTTTCCCCGGAACGAGTTCGGTCACTAACGAAGAAGAACTCGGCGGCTTTCAGGCATCGCCCCATGTTCCCGTCTCGGATCGATTTGATGATGATCCCTTCGTGACGACCTCATCGAACATCTTTTCTGATGACGACTACGCGAGCGTGCTGAGTTCTCCGGCGACGCCGTCGTATGTTTCTGTTGACGCATCATTCGCTGATGATGATCCGGGTGACCTCGACGTGCCGGACTTCATTAAATAGTTCGTGAGCTCACTCGAGGAGGCCACGTTAGCGTCTCGGCTATCAGCCGTTCAGAGCCAGATCGACACGGCTGCGGTCAGTGCGGGTCGACAACCGACTGACATCACTTTGATTGTCGTGACTAAGTTTCACCCGGCACAACTCGTTCGAGATCTCAGTCAGTTGGGCGTGCGCGATGTCGGCGAGAACAAGCATCAAGAAGCTGCGGAAAAGTTTGCGGAATGTTCGGATATCGCGGTCAACTGGCACTTCATCGGACAACTTCAATCCAACAAGGCGGCGGCGGTTCGACGATACGCCCACGCCATTCACTCGGTAGATCGAACGTCGTTGATTGACGCGCTCGAGCGGGCGGGAGCCTCTGCTGATAATCCAGAGCGACTCGACTGCTTCCTTCAAGTTAATCTCACGGATGATCCCGGCAGAGGAGGCGTTGCGTGGGACGAGATTGACGTTACGGCTCAACGACTCGCGGGAGCGGCCACCCTGAGAATGGCCGGTGTCATGGCCGTCGCGCCACTGGACATGGAACCTGCACAAGCCTTTGAGCGCGTCTGGCAGGCCTCTCAGCTTGTGAAAAGCATTGATCCGGCGGCTGTGGGCATTAGCGCGGGCATGTCACACGACTTTCGAGAGGCTATTGCCGCCGGCGCGACACACCTTCGCATTGGCACCCATATAACGGGAAAACGCGCCATTCCCGGTTAACCTCGGAGGGGAAGGTTTCCCTACAGGAGGTACATCATGGCAAATCCGCTCAAGAAAGCGGCCATTTATTTGGGTTTGGCAGATGAAGAAGAGATTGAATACACGTCAGAAATGACCAGTTCAGCCACCACTCCCATTCAGACAACCAATCGGGCTCCTGTGACAGCGCTTCCTCGTAGAACGCCGGCGAGACAGGCAGTTGCGAGCGAGATGAATGAAATCGTTACCCTGCACCCGCAAAAGTACGCCGACGCTCGAATTATCGCTGAGAACTTTCGTGAGGGCGTGCCCGTGATCATGAACCTTACCCAGATGCCTGAAGAGGATGCACGGAGATTAATTGACTTTGCCAGTGGGCTCTCGCTCGGCCTCTACGGCCGCATCGAGAGGGTGACGAGCAAGGTTTTCTTGTTATCTCCCGTGCACGTCTCCGTGTCGGGTGAAGGTGCGGCGAGCACGGCCGAGGTCGACAACACCTTTTTTGCCGGCTGAGCCGGGCGCCGAGAGACGGCCGAGCGGACTAGCCGTTGATTCTTCACGTCGTAACGCTCGTCGTTTATTACTTTCTCGTCGCCTTCGTTATAGCGATGTGGATAAGGTTTTTGGTTGATTTGGGTCGCTCGTTGCGACCATCGTGGCGGCCGCGCGGGTTCTGGCTCGTCTTTCTCACAATTGTGATTGGGTTTACCGACCCACCTCTCAAACTCACTCGGCGCGTTGTCAAACCGGTGCGGCTGGGGCCTGTGGCCATTGATTTTGCCTGGACAATCGTCCTTCTTGTGGCCGTCGTCCTCATGTACGTCGTCAGCGCCCTGGGGGCGTGAGAGCG
>WLNS01000126.1 GCA_009699665.1 Actinomycetota bacterium | reverse complement strand
TTCATCGGTCCCTTTATTTTGGGACTCCCCATAGCGATCATGTTGGCCATGTTTACTCCGCTCGGTGTCGTCTCGGTATTCATCGGCCGCGCCTGCGACGACCTAGCGAAAATGGTGGTCTTTGGGTGGCGCGCGAGACGCCTCAAGTGGGGCGCCGTTGTTGCCAAGCACAATATGGTCAACGCCTTTGCCGACGACCCCACGGTCGTTCTGATGCAGGCTCAATAGCCTGCAGAACCGCGCTCGGCCATCATCACCACATTGCTCAGCAGCATGGCCCGGGTCATCGGACCGACACCGCCGGGGTTGGGCGAGAGCCAGCCGGCAACCTGAGCGACGTCAGGATGCACATCGCCGATAAGGCGCGCCATGCCGGTTTCGCTGTCAACAATCCTGGTGATGCCCACATCAAGAACAGCGGCACCGAGTTTGACCCAGTCCGGCGTGATGAGGTGGGGTACGCCAACGGCTGCCACCACGATGTCGGCTCGCCGCACGACGTCGGCAATATCGGGCGTGCGCGAATGAGCGAGGGTCACGGTGGCGTCAAGACCCTTGCGTGTCACAAGCAGACTCAGTGGACGGCCCACGGTGAGGCCGCGCCCCACAATCGTTACGTGTGAGCCCGCTATGGAAACCCCGTTGCGCTCCAACAGGTCGACAATGCCGGCGGGGGTGCAGGGCAGCGGGGAATCGATCTCGCCGTCGACGTTCATCACCAGTCTGCCCAGATTCATGGGGTGCAGGCCGTCGGCATCTTTAGCCGGATCCATCAGCTCGAGCATCGCGCGATCATCGTGCCCGGAGGGCAACGGCAACTGCACGATGTAACCGGTGACCTCTGCTGCCGCATTCAGATCGGCAATTGCGGCGCGAACATCTGCCGGCGTCGCGGAAGCCGGCAGATCAATGCGCACGGACGTGATGCCTACTTCAGCACAATCTCGATGCTTACCGCCAACGTAGGCGTGCGATCCCGGGTCATCGCCGACCAACAGCGTGCCGAGTCCGGGCGTGACGCCACGCGCTGCGAGCGCCGATACGCGAACGGCTAACCCTGCCTTGACCGCGGCGGCGGCCGCAATACCGTCGAGGACGGCTGCTACCACTTTTCAAGACCCTCGTAGAGGGGGAAGGCGTCGGTGAGCGTCTTGACCCGAGCCTTGAGGCCCGCGAGGTCTGCACCGGGCTTGAGTGCTTCGGCAATGACGTCGGCGACCTCGGTGAACTCCACATCACCAAAACCGCGGGTGGCGAGAGCGGGCGTGCCGATGCGAACACCCGACGTCACCATGGGCGGACGCGGATCGTTCGGCACGGCATTACGGTTCACGGTGATATTGACGTCGTGCAGTGCGTTCTCGGCCTGCTGGCCATCGAGAACGGAGTTGCGCAGGTCAGCCAGCACGAGGTGAACATCTGTGCCACCGGTCAGCACATCGGTGCCGACAGCGCGCGCGTCATCGGCCATGAGTCGAGCCGCCAGAATCTGCGCACCGCGAACCGTGCGCTCCTGACGTTCCTTGAACTCCGGCGTGGCCGCGAGTTTGAACGCCACTGCCTTAGCGGCGATAACGTGCATGAGAGGGCCTCCCTGCTGCCCAGGAAAGACGGCCGAGTTGAGCTTTTTGCCCAGTTCTTCGTCGCGGCTGAGGATGAGCCCCGAGCGCGGGCCGGTCAGCGTTTTGTGCACGGTCGTGGTCACCACATCGGCAAAGGGCACGGGGTTAGCGTGGATGCCGGCCGCGACGAGACCGGCAAAATGCGCCATGTCAACCCACAGCTTGGCTCCCACCTCATCGGCGATGGCGCGGAAGGCCGCAAAGTCCAACTCGCGGGGATAGGCCGACCAGCCGGCGATAAGAACCGCCGGACGGTGCTCGAGCGCTTTGTCGCGCACCATATCCATGTCGATCAAGAAGCTCTCCGGGCTCACACCGTATGTGGTTCCCTTGTAGACCTTGCCCGAGAAGTTGAGTTTCATGCCGTGGGTAAGGTGACCGCCATGCGCCAGTTCCAGGCCAAGTATCGTGTCGCCCGGCTGGGCGATCGCATGCAGGGCGGCCGCATTGGCCGTCGCTCCCGCGTGGGGCTGAACATTGGCATAGGCGGCACCAAACAGACTCTTTGCGCGTTCGATGGCCAAGCTTTCGGCCACATCGACAAACTCGCAGCCGCCGTAGTAGCGCTTGCCCGGGTAGCCCTCGGCGTATTTGTTGGTGAGCACCGAACCCTGCGCTTCGAGCACAGCCCGCGGCACAAAATTTTCACTGGCAATCATCTCGAGGAACTCGCGTTGACGGCCCAATTCCTGGGTGAGAACCGCAGCAATCTCGGGGTCAATAATTTCTAAGGGATCGGTCATGAATGACGACATGGGGAACTCCTGCTCGGCTTCAGGCCCTGAAATTCAGGACAAATGTTCGAAGGTCATGCCTCATCGGCCCAGGCGTACGGCCAATTCAACGTCAGGTTGTCGCTCCCCGATGGAACTCCATCACTAGCGCCAGTTGCGACGCTTCCATTCTATGCCGACGCAACCCAATAGCCTTGAGTGATGAGCGGTAAAACGAATCACTGGGTCGTCACGATTGTGTGTGCCGACATGCCCGGCATCGTGCACGCCGTCACGGGTGCCATCGTCGCAGCACAGGGAAACATTACCGAGAGCAAACAATTTTCGAGCGATGACACCGGCCGATTCTTTATGCGCTTACAGGTGGAATCTGCTGCGAGCCGTGAAGCGTTTGAAACGGCCCTCAACCCGATCATTGCGAACTACAACATGACCCTGTCACTCGACATCGTGGGACGACCGCTCAGAACACTGGTGCTTGCGTCGACAGCAGCACACTGCCTGAACGACCTACTTTTTCGCCAACGTGCCGGCCAACTGCCCCTCGACATTCCGCTCGTTCTGAGCAACCACCGTGAACTGCGCTCGCTCGCCGAGTTCTACGGTGTACCTTTTGAAACCGTGCCCGTCGTTGACAACATGAGTAAGACCCTCATGGAGCGTCGCATTCTCGATGCCGTCGACGACCATCAGATCGAGCTGGTGGTGCTGGCTCGATATATGCAAATTCTTTCGCCGAGCCTCTGCGAAGCTCTCGAGGGGCGGGCCATCAATATCCATCACTCGTTCCTACCGGGCTTCAAGGGGGCGAGCCCCTATCAGCAAGCGCACGAGCGTGGCGTCAAACTGATTGGTGCCACGGCCCACTTCGTGACCACCGACCTCGACGAGGGTCCCATCATCGAACAGAACGTCGTGCGTGTTGACCACTCCCGCACACCGAGTGAGCTCATGGCAATTGGCCAAGATGAGGAGAGCCGCACTCTTTCTCAAGCGGTGAAGTGGTTTGCTGAGAAGCGAATTTTGGTCGACGGGGCCCGCACGATTATCTTCACTTAGAAATTCATAAGCTTTTCATAGGAACTGCCAAGGGTCTGTACAGGGCGTAACGAGAGCCTTGGGTCATGACGTCGACGACAGACCGTAAGGGCAGCATGACAACGAGCGCGGAAGCCCTTCGTATTGGTCGGCGCTTCCAGTGGCGGGTCCGACGTGGTGACACCCTCGCCGTGGTGGTCTATCTCTCTGTCGCGGTTGCCCTCGGCCTATTCTTGGCAGACGGTGGCATGCAGAAATACTTCTCGTCGTGGTCACAGGTGCCCACGGGCATTGGCATTGTGACGGGCCTTGTCGGTAGCGACCTCATGCTGGTCATGTTGCTGCTCTCGGCGCGACTCCCGATTATTGATCGCACGTTTGGTCACGACAAAGCCTTGGCCATCCATCGCAAACTGGGCAAGCCCGTCTTTTACCTCATCGTGGCGCACATGCTGTTGCTCGTGATTGGTTACGGCATTCAGGACGGCGTCAACCTCGTTGCCGAGGGTGTCAGCCTGTGGAACTCAGTGCCCAACATGTGGATGGCGTTTGTGGGCACGGCTGCCCTCGTCGCCGTCATTGTTACCTCCCTGGTGATTGTTCGGCGCAAACTGGCCTACCAATTTTGGATGGTCGTGCACTTTCTGGCTTATGCGGCGGTTCTCGCGGCCATCCCCCATCAGTTCACGACCGGGATGATGTTTGGCGACGGTACGCTCGCGCGTTGGTACTGGGCCGCCCTCTATGTGGGAACCCTCACCCTCATCACGATTTTCCGCTTCATTGTTCCGGTGGCGCGCTCGATGCGTCACCAGCTGCGCGTGCAAGAGGTGGTGATTGAAGCTCCCGGAGTCATGAGTATCGTCATGACGGGTCGCGACCTCAATGCCCTGCCGGCCCGCGGTGGACAGTTCTTTACCTGGCGCTTTTGGTCGCCCGGTCTGTTCTTTGATCCGCACCCGTTCTCACTCTCGACCGCGCCCGATGGGCAAACGCTGCGCATCACCGTGCGCGACCTGGGCAAGGGAAGTT
>WLNS01000125.1 GCA_009699665.1 Actinomycetota bacterium | reverse complement strand
AGTCGCAATGCGTGCTATCCGCGACATCGCCGGCGAATTTGCGACAAACGCTATCAAACACGGGCGGGCGCGAAACATGACGGTCGACCTCGGCGTTGAAAAGAGCCATGAGGTGATTCTTACGCTGACGAACGACGGCAGGCCACGTGAGGCCGACGCAGCGCCCGGTTTGGGAACAATTCTGATTCAGAACCTTGCCACGCGCGTCGTCGACAATGTGGTTGCCGAGGGTATCTCGATGGCGGTGGCGTTGCCCACGGGCGCCGTGCCGCGGCGCGTCAGCGCCACCGCGTTGATGCCGGTGCCCTCGGTAGACTGAGGGTGTGGCGGTAAACCCAGACATCGTTGGACGCTCGTGTGAGCCAACGGAGCCCTATCTTGTGGGTCGAGAAAAAGTGCGCGAGTTTGCACATGCTGTTCTTGCGACGCACCCCATGTATTTCGACGTAGCGGCGGCACAGAACGCCGGCTACCGCGATCTCGTCGCACCGCCCACCTTTGCCGTGGTCATCCAAGAGAAGACCCTCGCACAGCTGCTCACCATGCCGGATGCCAACATCGATTTCTCTCGTGTGGTTCACGGAAGTCAGGATTTTAGCTTTTCACGACCCATCGTCGCCGGCGATGAACTGACCGCTGTCTTGCGGGTCGAATCGGTGAAGAGCTTGGCTGGCAACAGTCTCGTTACAGCTGTGTCTGAAATCTCCGACGCGACGGGTGCGCACGTCGTGACGGCCACCTCGACACTTGTGGTCAGGGCGGACGACTGATGCCGCCGTTCGACGCTCTCACCGTGGGCGACGAGATTGCGTCGTCGCGCTATGCACTCACCCGCGAGTCACTCGTGCGCTATGCCGGGGCGTCTGGTGACTTCAACCCCATTCACTATCGCGACGACGTGGCAACATCGGTGGGACTGCCCGGCGTACTAGCTCACGGAATGTTGACGATGGGCCTGGCGGTGCAACCGGTGGTGGAGTGGGTCGGAGATCCGGGCAAGGTTCGCGGCTATCAGGTCAAATTTACGCGACCGGTGCTGGTGGATCCCGCGGCGGGAGCCGAGATTGATGTGCGTGCCATCATCGGACACCTTGATACGGAGGCGCTCACGGCACGCGTCGACCTGACCGTTACCTTCAACGGAGAAACCGTCTTGGGCAAGGCACAGGTCATCGTTACGTTTGGCGGGTAGCTCATGACGACGTTCGCCGAACTGACCACGCTGCGGGTAGGTGGGGGCGCACGTCGCTGGGTAGAGGCCCGAACGTCGCAAGAGATAGTAGACGCAGCGACGGCAGCGCAAGCCGCTGCTGAGCCGTGGTTTGCACTCGGCGGGGGATCAAACGTTGTGGTCTCGGACGAAGAATTTCAGGGAACCGTTATTCGTGTGCTGAACGACGGCATTCAGATTGACGGCGAAGGGACGCAGCACACGCTCGTTCACGTGCAGGCCGGTCACCGATGGGACGATTTTGTGTCGTGGGCGGTGCTCAATGGATTGGCCGGCGTCGAAGCGATGTCGGGCATCCCGGGGACCGTCGGCGGTGCCCCCGTTCAGAACATCGGAGCCTACGGTCAAGAACTAGCCGAGGTTGTGCACAGTCTGACATTCTGGGACGCCGAGCTAGGCGACGTGGTGACGCTTACTCGAGCAGACCTCGACTTCGCTTTTCGCCATTCGGTGCTCAAGGCAGGCCGTCGTGGGATTGTTTTAGATATCACCTTTGCCCTGTGGCGCGTGGGTGAGAGTTCGCAGGCACTCTCGAAGCCCATCATGTTCGAGCAACTGTCGTCGGCCCTCGGCGTTGCCATGGGGGCAAGCGAACCGTTGGGTGCGGTGCGTGCTCGCGTGCTCGAACTTCGCGCCGCCAAAGGAATGGTGCTCGACACGAATGACCCAGACACGGCGTCGGTGGGTTCGTTCTTTGTCAACCCCATCGTGAGTGAGCGGTTTGCCCGCAGCCTGCCGCCCGACGCTCCTCAGTTTCCCGTGGGTGAAGACGAGCCACCGCGCTACCTGGCACCGGGCGAGGAGGTCCCACCGCTTTCGACGCGCCAGCGGGGCGTCAAGCTCAGC
This sequence comes from Actinomycetota bacterium, assembly GCA_009699665.1. GTDB lineage: Bacteria > Actinomycetota > Actinomycetes > Actinomycetales > Microbacteriaceae > UBA963. Next base: position 2,370 of record WLNS01000125.1, on the reverse strand, counting down.
GCGGCCTGGCTCATCGAGAACGCCGGTGTTCGAAAGGGTTTCGCGCTTCCTGGATCCGGGGCCGGAATCTCGTCAAAACACGCCTTGGCGATCACGAATCGAGGCACAGCGACAGCGAATGACGTTTTGCAACTGGCGACGTATGTGCAATCCCTCGTGCAATCGGCTTTTGGCGTACTACTGCTTCCCGAGCCCACACTGGTGGGACTGAGCCTGTAGATGACATTCGCGGGTGTGAGCCAGCGGGCCCCCATCGCACTGGCTTGACTAGGCGAACAACTTCTGCAGGCGCTGCACACCCTCACGCAGCGGCTCGTCACCGAGGGCATAGCTGAACCGCAGAAAACCACTGGGGCCGAAGGCTTCGCCGGGCACGGCAGCCACTTCGGCCTGTTCGAGAATGAGGTCAGCGAGCTCGAGCGATGTCGTGGGCGTAATGCCGCCCCACGTTTTGCCCAGCAGGCCCGTCACATCCGGGTAGACGTAGAAAGCACCGCGGGGGGTGGGCGTGACAATTCCCGGGATCTTGTTGAGCTCACTCACGATGACGCGGCGACGACGGTCGAACGCGGCCAGCATCTCGGCCACGCAGTCTTGCGGACCAGTGAGGGCCGCAAGCGCTGCCCGCTGCGAAACGTTCGACACGTTGCTGCTGAGGTGTGACTGCAGGTTGCCCGCGGCTTTGATCACGTCGGCCGGGCCGACCATCCAGCCCACGCGCCATCCCGTCATGGCATAGGTTTTTGCGACCCCGTTTACCAGAACGGTTCGGTCGGCCAAGGCGGGAACGGCATCAACAATCGACACCGCAGAAACGCCGTCGTAGGTGAGGTTTTGATAAATCTCATCCGAAACCACCCAAAGTCCATGGGCCTCGGCCCATTCGCCAATGGCCCGAACCTGCTCGGGCGAATAGACCGCTCCAGTGGGGTTCGACGGAGAAACAAAGAGAAGAACCTTTGTGCGCGACGTGCGAGCAGCCTCGAGCTGGTCGACCGTAACCAGATATTCCTGGTCGGCACCCGCGAAGACGTCGACCTGTACGCCGCCGGCTAGTTTGATGGCTTCGGGATAGGTGGTCCAGTAGGGAGTGGGCACGATGACTTCGTCGCCGGGATCGAGCAACGTGGCAAAGGCTTGGTAGACGGCCTGCTTTCCGCCGTTTGTCACGAGAACCTGTGATGCGGGAATTTCGAGCCCGCTATCGCGCTTCGTCTTTGCGGCGATTGCTTCGCGCAATTCGGGCAGCCCGGCAGCGGGCGTGTAGTGGTGGTTCTTGGGGTCCCGCACGGCAACGATTGCCGCTTCAATGATGTGCTCAGGTGTGGCAAAGTCTGGTTCACCCGCCGCATAACTAATCACCGGACGACCGGCGGCCTGAAGTTCTTTCGCTTTGGCGTCAACTTTGAGCGTTGCTGATTCCGCGATGGCAGAGATACGTTGCGATACGCGGTTGGCACTGGTCACCCCTCCAGCCTAGACGAGCCGGCGGCTTTGCTACCGAAGGGCAATGTCGCCTACACTTGCCAAAGGTGGTTGACATAGGCCATGCTTTCGTGCGCCCAAAACTCGTGAAAAGACGTGGGGTGCAAGTGCCTTGCGGGGCATGCGAAGGGCCTCACGGTTTATGTTGCCAATGAGCATTCATCTCGGATGCACCAAGGGCGGTGGCTCAATTGGTAGAGCAGCGGTCTCCAAAACCGCAGGTTGCAGGTTCGAGTCCTGTCCGCCCTGCTGAAAGCGAAAGGTAAGAGAAATGGCACGCAATTACGCCGACGAATCCGGTGAGGATGTTGTCGCGCGCGCAAAAGCAGATCGTGCTGCGCGCCGCAATCCCTTCAGCCGGCTGGCTCTCTTTATTCGCCAGGTCATCAACGAGCTCAAGAAGGTGGTTACCCCCACCCGCAAGGAACTCTGGAGCTACATTCTTGTGGTGCTGGTCTTTGTGATCATCATCATGGCCATCGTTGGCCTTCTCGACTGGTTGTTCGGCTGGGGCGTTGTCTACGTCTTCGGCAACGGTCCCTCCAAGTAACCTGCCCCATTACTCACCACTCACCCCACACTGGAAGAAGCAACACACGTGACTGAATCAGCCCGCGAAGACGAGCAGCAGCTCGAAGCCGCCCTGGACGCCCTCGCCGAGGCCGTCGACACGGGCGCCGTTGAGGCCGAACAGGTATCAGAAATTTCGGATGCCGATGCCGACGCGGTGATTGACGACGCCCTTGAGATTGACTCGGTCGACGAGGCCGTTGCCATGGTCGAAGCCATCGAAGACGAACAGGATGTTGCTGAGCACGAGCACCCGGGTGAGACCGAGCACGTTGACGCACAGGACGATCCCTACGCAGCGTTTGAAGCGGAGCT
>WLNS01000124.1 GCA_009699665.1 Actinomycetota bacterium | reverse complement strand
CAACCGACGTTGGTTTTCCGCCGGGTGTCATTAATGTTGTGACCGGAGTCGGGCATCAGGCGGGCACTGCTCTCGTCGAGCATCCCCAGGTGAGAAAAGTCGCCTTCACGGGCTCACTGCGAGCGGGTCGCGAAATTGGCAAGATTGCCGCCGCTCGAATATTGCCACTCACTCTCGAGCTGGGCGGCAAAAGCGCAAATATTGTTTTCGACGACGCAGACATAGATAAGGCGGTTGCCGGCGCACTTCGGGCCTTCACCGCAAACGCGGGGCAGACGTGCACGGCCGGCACGCGATTATTGGTTCAGCGCAGTATTCACGATGAGTTCGTCTCTCGTCTGGTCGAACTCGCTAAGGGTATTGTTCCCGGCGCGAGCCTGGGGCCAATGACAACAGTTGCCCAACGTGAGAAAGTTCACGAATACTTTCTGATTGCGCAGCAGGACGGTGCCACGGCAGCCCTCGGTGGCGTTCCTGTCACCGATGAGGCCCTCGCGCAGGGAAATTTTGTCACGCCCACGATCTATGTCGGTGTTTCTAATCACATGCGCATTGCTCGCGAAGAAGTCTTCGGCCCAGTTCTGTCGGTCATCGCATTCGAGAGCGAAGACGAAGCTGTGGCGATTGCTAACGATTCCGAATACGGACTTGCGTCGGGAGTGTGGACGAAGGACATTTCTCGCGCACACCGGGTAGCCGCCCAGATCGAGGCCGGGCAAGTTTATGTCAACACCTGGATGGGCCCCATCGTCGAAACCCCGTTCGGCGGTGTGAAAATGAGTGGTTATGGTCGCGAGAAAGGCCTCGAGGCACTTCATCATTACACTCAAGTGAAGAGCATTACCGTAGAACTATAAGACTCGCCGAGGGAGAATCACGCGGTGGCACAGAACTCAGAGCCTCAGGGCGAAAAGCGCTCGGTTCTGGGTCGGGCTTTTGACATTTTGGACTGCTTCGAAGGAGCGGGCGACGAAGTCAGTGTGGCGCACATCGTTGAAAAGACGGGCCTTCCACCGGCCACGGTTCACCGGCTGCTCAGCACGCTGCTGCGCTGGGGTGGCGTAGAACGTCAAGCGCACGGTCGATACCGGTTGAGTGATCGCGTCTGGCGGTTGGGGCTGGGGGCACCCGCCGTGAAGCGACTTCACGAAATTGCTCAACCCATTCTCGTGCAACTTCATGTCGCCACACAGGGCACCGTTTACCTGGCCGTGCGTGACGAAGGCTTTGGTCTCTTTGTCGATCGCATTACGCGCATTAAGAGCACGCCCGAAACTATGAATGCGAGTCGACGCCTGCCTCTCGACCAGACGGGCGGCGGGCGCGTTCTTCTGGCCTTTTCGCCCGACGCTCAGTACGAGAGGCACCTCGTAACTAAGGGGGCTGCCACCGTGGCCGGCAATCGGGATGATCTGAGTGACATTCTCGACAACATTCGACGCACCGGTGTCGCGGTAACGCACGACGACGTTCTGCCCGGCCGACTGTCGGTGGCAGCGCCAATCTTTGACTCGGAGAAGGCGATTGTCGCCAGCGTGTCAGTGACTTTTCGGGAAGAAAAACTTAACCCGCGTGCCATCGAGACTGCTCTGATTCCCAACGTGAAACAGGCGGCCCGCGCGATCTCGTCCGAGATGGCTTCGCTGAATCTTTTGTCCTCGGATTCTTGATAGCGGTTGAGCCAAGGCGGTTGAGCCAGGGCGTCTGAGCTCGGGCGTCTGAAATTTCACTCTGTGAGAACTAGCCCGCCACCGACTGACTTCTTCGTCATGCTGGAGAGGCACGTGAGCAACGTGATTTCCGTGTGCCACATTCACGCGAGGGAACTGCATGTCTTATTCACTAACCGAAGAACAGCTGGCAATTCAAGAGGCCATAAACGACTTGTCTCGAGGCTTCGGTGACGACTACTGGCGAACTGTTGATCGCGCCCGCGAATACCCCGATGCGTTTGTCGCGGCCCTGACCGACGGTGGATGGCTATCGATGCTCATTCCCGAGGAGTACGGGGGTGGCGGTGCCAGCATTCAGGATGCCTCAGTTGTTCTCGAAGCACTCGAACGAAACGGATGTTCGTCGGGAGCTGCGCACGCGCAGATGTACACGATGGGCGTCATCCTGCGGCACGGCAGCGACGAACAGAAGCAGCGCTATTTGCCCGCAATAGCAGAGGGCAGTCTGCGCCTCCAGTCGTTTGCCGTCACAGAACCGGATGCCGGCACCGACACCACGCGCATTCGCACTTTTGCCGTTCGCGAGGGTGACGAGTATGTCATTAACGGCAACAAGATCTGGACGTCTCGTGTTCAGCACTCGGACCTTCTCATTCTGTTGGCTCGCACGTCGCGCTATGAAGACGTCGAGAAGAAGACCGATGGCATGAGTGTTTTCATCGTGGATCTTCCCGCCGCTCTGCAGAGCGGTCAGATTGTCGCAAAGAAGATTGACACCATGGTCAACCATGAGACCAATGAACTGGCGATCGTGAATCTCAGAGTTCCCGAAGAAAACCTTATCGGCGACGAGGGCAAAGGTTTCCGCTGCATCATGAGCGGCATGAACTCGGAGCGCATACTGGTGACGTCTGAGTACATCGGTGCCGGCCTGTGGTTTATCGATCGTGCCTGTGCCTACGCTCAACAGCGCGAGGTTTTTGGCCGTCCTATTGGCCTTAATCAGGGAATTCAGTTTCCGCTCGCGCAGGCGTATGCGGAACTCCAGGCTGCCAGCTTGATGAGATGGCGTGCGGCCGAACTCTTTGAGGAGGGCGGTAACCCGCAATTCGAGGTCAATGCGGCTAAATTGCTCGGGTCTCAAGCTTTGTGGGCCGCGGCAAACGCAGCATTCGATACACACGGCGGCTTCGCGGTAGCCGAGGAGTATGCCATCGAGCGGCGTTTTCGTGAGGCCCGCTTGCCGAGCATTGCTCCCATCAGTAACAACATTGTTCTCGCCGGAATCGCGCACGGAACCTTGGGCCTTCCCAAGTCATACTGATGACGCACGCGAGCGCTCATCACACCGCCGAGCCTGAGGGATCGGAGGGGCTTCTGAAACAGGTCGGCCCCGGTGGCTCAGATGTGACGGCCACGATTGTGGCGTTCGCCTTGCGTGAGGTGCTTCCGGAACGGGAACTCCCGGAATCTGTCGCTCGAGCCCTCATCGATACGGTGGGTGTCGCGCTGGCCGCGCGGGGTGTTGAGGCAGAACCTCTCGTCAGACACTGGACTCTCGCTAATAGCTCGTCGGGTGTATCGACCGTGTGGACCTCGGGTGACCTGGTGTCGCCGTCGAACGCGGCGCTGATCAATGCCACGGCCGCGCACGTTCTTGATTATGACGACATTTCACCTACGCGACCGATGCACCCCAGCGCGGTTTTGATGCCAGCAATTTTGGCGCTAGCGCAAGCGCGGGGGTGTGATCCCCGGCTCATTACAACGGCTTATTCGGTGGGGGCAGCGGTCTTTCGCGCCGTTGCCGATGCGCTTCCACACGAGTTTCACTACGAACGCGGGTGGCACACGACGTCGACGGTGGGCCGGTTGGCCGCCGTAGCTGCTCTTATTGCGCTCTGTCGGCCCACCCCGCAGCAGGGCGCGCGGGCGCTGGGCATCGTTGCCTCTCTGGCCGCCGGTACGCTGGCAAATTTTGGCACAATGATGAAGCCCCTGCACGCGGGCCTAGCGGCTCGCGACGCCATCATGGCTCTTGAGTTGGCAGAAGCTGGCTTCACCGCGAACGAAGCTTCGATCGAGACGAAACACGGGTTCCTCGATCTTTATGGAACTGATCCGAGTCGGCGGCCCGACCCGTCAGCGATTGACTTCATGAACACGCTCGAAGAGTGGCGGGATGCGTGGGTGTCAGACTGGGGAATTAAGCGGTACCCGGCCTGCTACGCCACCCACCGGGCCCTCGATGCGGCGCTGAGGATGAGACGGGCACACGAGGTGACCTCCGCGCGCCATATCGTCGTCACGGTGCATCCGGAGGGGTTGCGCCCCCTGCTTACGGGCATTCCCACAACGTCGAATGAGGCCAAGTTCACCATGGCATTTGTTGTTGCGACCGCCCTTCTCACCGGAGACCTGCGGTTGCGGGATTTTGATGACGACGCCCTGCTGAGCCCGGAGGTACTGGCCCTCATGGAAAAAATTTCTGTCGAGGAATCGCCTCTGCCGCCGTGGGGGCCTCCCGAATACGCGGGAGGGTTTGCCGTAGTCTCTGTGGAAATGGTCGATGGGAAGACAGTTTTTGAGCGTGCCGATGTCACGCAGGGCGATTCGCGGAGCCCACTGTCAGAGGCAGAGATGACGGCCAAGTTTCGCGATTGTTGCTCCTCTGGTGACCTCTCGTCTGCCCAGGCCGATCACCTCTACGGGGTCCTTGAGAACCTGGTGCGTGGCGCCAGTGATTTCACTCAGCTGCATGCTGCCCTCACGGCAGGT
>WLNS01000123.1 GCA_009699665.1 Actinomycetota bacterium | reverse complement strand
GCCATGCTCCTTCGTGAGATGTGGTTCCAGATCTAGGTTTTTATATCTGGATTCTTCATTGGAGCAACTACCTAGGGCTCAACCTAACCTTATCTGTCAGGCTCTTAATCGGCGAGTGCATGGGGGTAAAGGGTAAAACCCTCTATAGGCCCTACGCGGTTCTAAGAGTGAGTCGACAGCCGCAGGCCATCCGCTTCGCGCGTGACCCTGCCGCCCGGCACGTCGATGCCGGCCTGTCCACGCCACTCTGTGACGAGCTCAAGAATCGAAAGGACGTGGCTCTGAGAGAACTCGCGTCCGGGGATCTCTTCGGATAACCACGTCCGAACGGCACGCGAGGCCAGCGCGGGTTGTGCCTGTTCGAGGATCAGGGTCGACAATTTGCCCGAACCGTTGCGCGCGCGGTCAAGAACATCGGCGGCTAATTCCTCGAGCACATCGGCGTCATCGGCTGACTGGCCCGCCGTTCGGGCGAGCGCCTCGGCAACTCCCGGGCCGAGTTCGGCCTCGAGCACGGGGAGAACATTCGCCCGAACTCGAACCCGCGCAAAGGAGGGGTCGGCATTGTGTGGATCAAACCACGGCTCGATGCCTTGATCGGTCAGAGACTGGGAAACGATCAATCGGCGCAGTCCCAGCAGGGGGCGCACGATGGCGAGTTCTTGCTCAGCCGCATCTGCGTTAACATCAGGCGCGAACGAGCGATGCGATACGAGCCGCATGCCCGCCAGGCTGCGCGCACCCGAACCGCGGGCCAGACCGAGCAGTACCGTCTCGGCCTGATCGTCGAGCGTGTGGCCGATCAGCACGGCGGTTGCACCCGTTTCACGTGCAACCTCCCCGAACGCCGAATACCGAGCCGCGCGGGCATCCGCCTCGGGCCCTCCGCCTTCGTCGGTAACCGCCACGCGTCGCACCACGATCGGATCGAGCCCGGCCGCCCGCGCCTGCTCGGCCGCCCGCTCGGCCACCGCGCCCGAGCCCTCCTGCAGTCCGTGATCCACAATCACCGCGCCCGCACGCACACCGCACTTGCCCTGCTCAAAGCCGAGCGCCACGGCGAGGGCGAGCGAATCGGGGCCGCCACTGAGCGCCACCAACACCAGAGGCGCATCTGTGGGCACCATCCATCCGCCGTGTGCTGCAGACGATGGATCGCGATGCACCCCGTCGCCCGCATCCGGATAAACCAGCGCCAGGGCATCGCGCACGGCCCGACGAACGTCGGCCATGGCAGGGGTGAGGCGCGGGCGAGTAGTCATCTTCCAGTAACCTTAATGCCGGCAGTGACCATCCCTATATAAGGAGCACCCGTGGGCGACTACGACGTCATCATTGAGATTCCGCGCGGAAGCCGGAACAAGTACGAAGTCGACCACGAAACCGGTCGCGTTTATCTTGATCGCGTGCTGTTTACGTCGTTTGCGTATCCCACCGACTACGGCTTCTTTGAGAACACGCTGGGCCTCGATGGCGATCCCGTCGATGCGCTCGTGCTGCTCGAATACCCCGTGTTCCCCGGTGTGGGCGTCAAGGTGCGTCCCGTGGGTGTGCTCAATATGAGCGACGAGGCCGGATCCGACGCCAAGGTGATCTGCGTGCCCTATAAAGACCCGCGCTGGACTCACATGCAAGACCTCACGGATGTGCCCGAGCAAACCCGCAAAGAGATCGAGCATTTCTTTACCCGCTACAAGGATCTCGAGCCCGGAAAGTTCGTGAACATCGAGGGTTGGGGAAATGCCGCTGAGGCCGAAGCGATTATTCAAGCCGGGTTTGAGAAGCTTAAGACCGAAGGCCACTAGGCCCGGTTTCGATACGGCCTGCGGCCTACTCAACCGTCGCCGGTTGAGCCTGTCGAAACCCGTCGCCGGTTGAGCCTGTCGAAACCCGTCGCCGGTTGAGCCTGTCGAAACCCGTCGGCTAGATACCGACGCCCCGGTTTCGCAAGAAGGGCAACGGGTCGAAAGCTGAACCACCGTTTCGTAGTTCGAAGTGCAAGTGGCATCCTGTGGAGTTTCCGGTCGTACCGACGCGCGCAATCACCTGTCCCGGCGCAACATACTGACCCCGGCTCACTGCGATTCCGCCGCTCACAATGTGACCGTAGCCCGAGGTGATTCCCCCGCCGTGGTCGATTTGCACGAAGTTTCCGTATCCGCCGTTCCAACCCGCGTATATGACGGTGCCACCGGAGACCGCGTATATGTTCCAGCCGCAGCCCGCTCCAATATCCAGGCCCTGGTGAAAAGATGACGACCAGCCGTTAGACGTCCACACGGGCGAACGAGGTCCGTAAAAATCAACAATGCGACCCTGGGCTGGAATCGTCCAACCGGAATCGCTGACAGCAATGCCCCGTTGGGCGGCTTCTTCCTGGGCACGCTTGATTGCCTCAGCCACCCCTTGCTGATAAGACGCAACTGTTCGCGCTGTCTCATCTTGAAGCGCCGCAAGCTGGGCCTGCATGGTGGTGAGCGCATCCTGATTAGCCGCTAACTTGTCGGCAACAACCTGCTGCGCGGCTACCGCCGCCTGCATGGCCGCATCAGCTGCCTGCTTGAGTTTCTCACGCTCCGCCTTAGCAATCTCGGCCTGATCGGCCAGTGACTGGGCCTCGTTCTGGGCGGCCTTCGCGGTGTCATAAACCTGGGCCGAGCGTTCGACCATTTTGCTCATATTGCCGAGCTTCGAAAGCAGCTGATCGGCGTTGGTGCCACCATCCATGAGCAGACTGATGCTCATGTCGTTTCCGCCGGAGCGATAGAGCTGGGCCGCGAGGCGCCCCGCATTCTTTGTCGCCTCATCAGCGGTGGCTTGTGCGGTGGCCGCCGCTACCACCAAATCTTGATACCTATGGTCGGCCTCATCGAACTTGGCGACCGCTGCGTGGTAAACGTTTCCGGCCTCTTGCGCCTTTTGGGTCGCGACGTCAAGCTCGGCCTGAATCTGATTGATGAATCCTTGCAGTGATGCGATTTGCGACTTTTTGGCCGCTTCATTGCCCTTGGCGTTCTGCACGTCTTGCCACGACGGATACGCATAAGCGGCACTGACGTTGACGCCCGCCAACGCGACGACAGACCCCACAATCAGGGCAACAAGAAACGGACGCACGACAAGACGCATGGGGTCACGGTAACAGGCGTGCTTGTGAGAACGGGCAAAGACGTCCGGACTGGCGGAAAACTCTCAGGTGTCGGTTGAGAGTCATTCCTCGGCGGGCACAAAAGAAAGAGGCCCTCCCCGCAAAGGGAGAGCCTCTGTCAACACTCTGATTAGCTCGTGAACAGAGGAACGAGGGCTCCCGAGAACACCTGCCAGGCCAAAACGCTCTTGGCGATGAGGCTCAGCGTGATGTACATACGCTCACCCCGCAGATAGTCGCGCCATCCGCCCACCTGGCGATACTGCAGCACCTGGTTGATAGCGAACGTGTTGAAGAACACGAACAGCGAGATGATGATGCCGATGACAAAGCCGGGCACCTGTGCCGCACCGGAAGAACCGGGCTGCAGCGTGTAAATCAGGATGATGATCCAGGGAACGATTCCCGTCATCGAGCCAAAGATAAACGGCAGGAACTTCTTGTTTCCGGGCTTCTCGTATTTCTCTTGCAAGGCACCAAAGAGAATCATTGAGGCGTTGACGGCAAAGATGGCAAACAGTGCGCCCACGTCGGTTGAACCAGTGAGCTGGGCAATCAGCCAAATCATGATCGACGAACTCAGTGCGTACTCGGTCCACCGGAAGTAGTTGTGGTTCTTCTTCAGGCCATCGGAGTATCGCGTGAAGACACCGGGTGACGAGATCAAGAAGTGGAAGAACGCCGAGAGGATGAGGAAGGCCACCACACCAAGTCCGAGATTTACCTCAAACAGCGTGACGCGCTCGGTGGGCAGGTTTGATCCGGGAGGACCCGTCATGTAGTCGACGGTCACGGGGAACATCACCTGTGCACTGATCTGGGTCAGGATGATGAGAAAGGCGAGGCCCTGCGCTAGGTGCACCGCACCGGCCACAATGTTGTATGTCCGCAGTCGTTTTATCTGTTCGGCGGCGGATCGAATCTTTCGTGCCATGGTGTTACCTCCATGTGATGAGCGGCAACGCTCGTTGCGTCGCCCCACTCTATCGCCGAGCACGGTCGAGAGCCGGTCTATTTTCGCGGCCAAAACGCCCCTCGGTCGAGCATTTTTGACGCACCGGCGCGTGAACCTGCGAGGAAGTTCTCGATTCGCGCGAGCCGACGAGTCTCCCCTATGCTTATGACTCGGTAATCGTTAGCGACGAAACTTCCGGCCCCATCGTTTAGCGGCCTAGGACACCGCCCTTTCACGGCGGCAGCACGGGTTCGAATCCCGTTGGGGTCACGTCCGGATGTAGAATCAATTCGGTTGCCGAAAGGTAATTTGCAAGGCCCTGTAGCGCAGTTGGTTAGCGCGCCGCCCTGTCACGGCGGAGGTCGCGGGTTCAAGTCCCGTCAGGGTCGCGGATGGGGCCCTT
>WLNS01000122.1 GCA_009699665.1 Actinomycetota bacterium | reverse complement strand
TTGACATGGATCAGGGGCAAACCGCTTTTATCCTGATTAGTGCCGCGTTGGTCTTGCTGATGACGCCGGCTTTGGCGTTCTTCTACGGCGGACTCGTCAAGACCAAGAGTGTGGTCAGCATGATGATGCTGAGCTTTGGTTCACTTGCGCTGATCGGTGTGCTGTGGGTTCTCTACGGATACGCGATTGCGTTCTCGAACGGTGGAACCGATACGTTCTTTGGCATCGACGGTGTGTTTGGAATTGACACCGCCAATATCGGCCTTGAGGGTCTCCTCACGGTTCCCGACGGCGCGGCTTATCCGCCCCTTGCCTTTGCGGCCTTCCAGGGTGGCTTCGCCATTATTACCGTGGCTCTCATCTCGGGAGCTATCGCCGACCGAGCACGCTTCGGAGCGTGGCTGGTATTTGCGGGAATCTGGGCAACGGTTGTCTATTTTCCCGTTGCCAACTGGGTCTTCAACTTCACCGTGACCGACGGAAAAATTACCGACGGTGGTTGGCTCGTCTACAACATCGGTGTGATCGACTTCGCCGGCGGAACTGCTGTGCACATTGCTGCCGGTGCTGCCGGGCTGGCTCTCGCGATCGTGCTCGGCAAGCGCATAGGATTCGCTAAGGGAATTAGCAAACCGCACAACGTGCCCCTGGTTCTGCTCGGTGCGGGTTTGCTCTGGTTCGGTTGGTTCGGCTTCAATGCCGGATCTGAACTGGCTGCCGACGGCATCGCTTCGCAGGCGTTCATCAACACCATGGCGGCGCCGGCCGCGGCTGTTATTGGTTGGTTGATCGTGGAGCGTATCAAAGATGGCAAAGCCACGTCTGTCGGCGCCGCGTCGGGTGCCGTTGCCGGACTGGTCGCGATCACTCCAGCGTGTGCCGCCCTTACGCCGCTCTGGGCAATCGTGCTCGGGCTCGTAGCCGGTGTGCTCTGCGCGCTAGCCATCGAACTCAAGTTCAAGTGGGGCTTCGACGACTCGCTCGACGTGGTGGGTATTCACTTGCTCGGCGGCATTATCGGAACGCTCTTCATCGGATTCTTCGCTAGTGACGTTGGCCTCATCTTCTCGGGAAGCTTTTTGCAGCTCGGCAAGCAGGCGCTCGGCGCTGGAGTGGTTCTCATCTTCTCGTTTGTGCTCAGCCTCATCATCGGCTGGATCGTTGACAAGACGATGGGCTTCCGCATCAAAAACGCAGATGAACTGGCCGGAATCGACACCGTTTTGCACGGTGAAGAGGGCTACGCACGCTAGCTGTATAGGGTCACGCCGACCCAGGAAATGCCGAAACCCCGATTGCCGAGCTGCGATCGGGGTTTCGGTATGTAACACGTCCGACACACAACGCGTTCGAGTTCGTAACACCGGTTGTTCAGAATGGCACCGGAGGCTCGACCCATGGATTCAGGCAATACCGCGTTCGTTCTCATCTGTGCCGCGCTCGTGCTCATGATGACGCCGGCCCTTGCTTTTTTCTATGGAGGCTTGGTTCAAGCGAAGAGTGTGGTCAGCATGATGATGCTGAGTTTTGGATCGCTCGCGCTCATCTCGTTGCTGTGGATTCTCTATGGGTATGCAATTTCTTTCGCCAACCCCGGGGACCCGGGCTACCTGGGAATTCCCGGATTCATCGGCATTAATCTGGGCGACATCGGGCTCGAATCTCTGGTGAATGCGCCAGCTGAGGCTGGTCTGCCGCCCCTTGCCTTTGCCGCATTCCAGGGCACCTTTGCCATCATCACCGTTGCGCTTATTTCAGGTGCCGTGGCGGATCGTGCCCGTTTCGGCGCGTGGCTCGTCTTTGCGGGATTCTGGGCCACCCTCGTGTACTTCCCTGTGGCCAGTTGGGTTTTCAACGTGCAGCGAGATGCGTCGGGCGTCATCGTGGGTGGTGGGTGGCTCGTTCACGACATAGGCCTGATTGACTTCGCCGGGGGAACGGTCGTCGAGATCGCCTCGGGATCGGCAGCCCTGGCGCTCGCTATTGTCTTGGGCACGCGGGTGGGGTTCGCCAAGGGTGTACACAAGCCGCACAACGTTCCGCTCGTTCTTCTCGGGGCCGGACTGCTGTGGTTTGGTTGGTTTGGCTTTAATGCGGGGTCCGAACTTGCTGCCGATGGCGTTGCCTCGCTTGCCCTGATCAACACGCTGGCCGCTCCTGCCGCGGGAATCATGGGCTGGCTCATTGTTGAACGCGTCAAAGATGGCAAGGCGACATCTGTCGGAGCAGCTTCGGGAGCCATCGCGGGCGCCGTCGCCATAACGCCGTCGTGTGCGGCCCTCACGCCCCTCTGGGCGATCGCTGTCGGACTGCTCGCGGGCGTGCTCTGTGGTCTTGCCGTTGAACTCAAGTACCGCTTTGGTTTTGACGACTCACTCGACGTGGTGGGCATTCATCTCGTCGGTGGCCTCGTCGGAACGATCTTCATCGGCCTTGTGGGCACGGGCGTGGGACTGCTCGCCACGGGTTCTTTTCAACAGTTGGGGTCACAGGCGTTGGCGTCTCTCGATGTCATGCTCTTTAGTTTCGGCATGACGTGGCTCATCGGCACGGCAATCGACAAGACGATGGGATTCCGCGTTCGCAACGAAGACGAACTGGCTGGAATAGACACCATTCTGCACGGCGAAGAGGGCTACGCGATCGACGGCCACTAGTCGGCACGGGCGCAGTGCGCTTAATTTTCGACACAGTGTGCGATGCACCTGTCGTGGGCGATACCGGACTCGAACCGATGACCTCTTCCGTGTGAAGGAAGCGCGCTACCAACTGCGCCAATCGCCCGTCGGCTCAACAATACCCAAAAGTTTGCACCGTATTGTTTTGCGCCGAAGCACCCGATTGAGCGTCCGCACCACACGCGTGAGGGTTTTGCATGGCGCTGGTTCTGAGACTAAAGTGCTCATGTACGTTGAAAGATGTGCATGCGGATGTGGCGCAGTGGTAGCGCATCACCTTGCCAAGGTGAGGGTCGCGAGTTCGAATCTCGTCATCCGCTCGAGTGGGTATGTTTTTCGACCGGCTCACCGGTTGTGGCATGCGTCACTTTTGGTGGATTGGCCGAGAGGCGAGGCAGCGGCCTGCAAAGCCGTATACACCGGTTCGAATCCGGTATCCACCTCCATGCGAGCAATGTGAGTTGCTCTCATGACCTGGGCAGTGTGCACACCGCTCATTGACCAGGGCGATTGGCGCAGCGGTAGCGCGCTTCCCTGACACGGAAGAGGTCATCGGTTCGATCCCGGTATCGCCCACGATTCATCTGGCTTTTTGCCAGCGATAGGCTTAGGCAACTCGTCCCCTCGGAAGAAAGCTAGTTGTGAGCTTCGAATCTGCGCCTCTCATTGCGTCTGCCGAGAGCGACGGCTTCGCACTCTATTCAGACCGAAGCATTGTGGCCATGCGCGTTAACGGCGAGCTGCGCGACCTTGCCGCACGCGTTGCCGAGGGCGACGCCGTCGAACCCGTGATGATTGACTCGCCCGATGGTTTGAGCATCCTGCGGCACTCTGCCGCCCACGTATTGGCACAGGCGGTGCAGAGCATCAATCCCGCGGCCACGCTTGGCATCGGACCACCCATCACAGACGGCTTCTACTACGACTTTGATGTGGTGGATCCGTTTGACCCTGATCAGCTCACGCAGCTGGAGAAGGCCATGGAACGCATTGTCCGTTCGGGTCAGCGTTTTGTGCGCCGCGTGGTATCCGAAGACGAGGCTCGTGCAGAACTTGCCCACGAGCCCTACAAACTCGAACTCATCGGCCTCAAGGGTGCGGTTGTGGAGTCGGCGGGCGGTGACAACGAGAACGTCGAGGTGGGCGGAGCCGAGCTGACCATATATGACAACGTCGATCCGGCCACGGGTGAAACGATCTGGAAAGATTTGTGCCGCGGGCCGCACCTGGCCAATACACGCATGATCGGTAACGGTTTCTCGCTCACACGGGTGGCAGCCGCGTACTGGCGAGGTAGTGAGAAGAATCCCCAGCTGCAGCGCATTTACGGAACCGCTTGGCCCACCAAAGACGAATTGCGCGCACACCAGGCACGCCTCGAGGAAGCGGCCAAACGCGATCACCGCCGCCTGGGCGTGGAGCTTGACTTGTTCAGTTTTCCTGAAGAAGTGGGCTCGGGGCTTCCCGTTTTTCATCCCAAGGGCGGCGTGATTCGCCGCACCATGGAGGACTACTCCCGCCGGCGTCACGAGGAATCTGGTTACGAGTTTGTGTACACCCCACACATCACCAAATCGAACCTCTTCGAGCAGAGCGGTCACCTGTCGTGGTATGCCGAGGGCATGTTCCCGCCGATGCAGATCGATGAGGTGCGGAACGACAAGGGCGAGGTAACGCGCGCGGGAGTTGACTATTACCTCAAACCCATGAATTGCCCGTTCCACATTCTGATCTACCGTGCTCGCGGTCGCAGCTACCGCGAGCTGCCCCTGCGCATGTTCGAATTTGGATCGGTCTATCGGTACGAGAAGTCGGGGGTGGTGCACGGTCTCACGCGCGTTCGGGGCATGACCCAGGACGAC
>WLNS01000121.1 GCA_009699665.1 Actinomycetota bacterium | reverse complement strand
GAATCTTGACCGTGTGGTGGCGATTGCGGCGCTCAAGGATCGTCTGGCACGCGATCAGACGACGGTGCCGCTTCCTCCTGCCGTGCCCGGTGTTACCTGGGCCGGACTCGCTCCGCCACAGGACGGTTGGGTGCCCGTGGGAGTTGCGTCAGAAAACAGGCTCAACGATGTAGCACGTGCCGGCATCGCCGAAGTCGCGAGCATCTCGGGTCAAGGTGCCATCATCGTCTCGCGTGTGCGCACCACCGTCTGGTCGCGTGCGTTTCGTCTCGATGATCATGATGTCGCAGAAGTTGTCGTGGCAGGCCCTGATGTTGCCGGCATATCGCCACCGGCGGGAGCGGCCTTTGCCGCGTATGGGCTCGGATTCCTTTCTGCCGACAATCTGCCCGTGCGCATAACTCGGACGGGGCGCTGGACGCGGCTCTCCACGACCAGAGGGCACGTTCTCGTGCGCGCGTGATACGACTCAGTCGCCGGTTTGGTTTGTCATCGCGTGAGCGGCCCGATCGAAATAGTCGAGCATTTCTGAAGCATGCAGGTCAGAGAGCTTGAGTTCAGCTACCGCCGCCGTCATGTGCACGAGCCAGCGTTCGCGGGCTGCCGGAGTGATGGGGAACGGCTGGTGGCGCAGACGCAGACGTGGGTGACCGCGAGTGTCGGAGTATGTCGTGGGGCCACCCCAGAACTGCTCGAGGAACATCTGCAGCCGCACGCGCGCTGGCTCGAGATCTTCGTCGGGATACATGGGTCTGAGTTCGGGGTCGCGGGCAACTCCGCGATAAAAAGCTCGGGTTAGTTTTTCAAAGGTTGGGTGTCCGCCGACGTGGTCAAAAAAAGTGGCGTCTGTCACGACACTGTGCCGCGCCGTCGGGAACGCTTCGCACGAGCACCCAACGCATCCGGTTGGCCCGATGCCGACGTTGTGGGCTGTTTCCTCTTTTGGTAGGACTTGTTGCCCACCCGCAGAATTTCACCGTTGCGTACGAACCAGATCACTCCGGCTTTATCGCGAAGGGTCGTTACGCGCACGCCCACTGTCTCAACGGTGCCCGAGGCGAGCCCCAGGTCGACCTCGTCGCCCACTCCCAACTGGTCTTCGACCACCATGAGAAAACCGCTGAGAACATCCTTGATGATGCTCTGCGCGCCGAATGCCACGGCCGCTCCCACGATTCCCGCGGATGCCAGCACGGCCGCCAAAGGGATCCCCAGTTCCTGCATGACCACGAGCACGGTGAGGGCCGCGATGACCCACGTCACAAAGTTGTCGAGCACAGCGCCCATCGTCTTCGTGCGCTGAATGATGCGCGGACTCGTGCGGCCGGCCGCCTTCGCGGCTGCCCCCCGTGACGAGCCCGCCTGTTTGCGCGCTCCCGAAACGATTCCCCGCACCACGCTGCGAGAGATAGCGACGAGCAAAAAGCGAACCCCGACGGCAATCACGATCGTTACCACGACGGTAATGAGTACAGAGAACGGAGCCACAGCCGACCAAAAAGGAGCCCAGGGGTCGTTCATCGTTTAGTCCTCCTGCGTGTCACGGATCTGTGCCGCAAGGGCTCGGTCGACGCCCGCGAGGTTCTCGATGATGAGCCGACGAAGTGCCGGATCGCCCGCATGGTGAGCTAACCAATCATTCGCGGCGGCCTGCAACTCGGCGTTTGCCAGGGCAGCGGGGAAGAAGTCGAGAATAAGTGCCTCGGCAATCTGGAACGATCGGTCCTGCCAGATGCCCTCGAGTGCGGCAAAATACTGTGCGACGAAGGGTGTCAGGAGGTCGACGTCAGCTGCCCGCAGGAATCCCAGACCCGTGTTGCGAATAATGAGATTTGAGGCCGAGTCGTCGACAAACACTGAATCCCAAGCGCGTTGCTTAGCCGCGACCGACGGCACAGTGGCCTTTGCGTTAGCGGCCGACTGTTTGCCCGTCGCGGTGTTGTCTTCGGCCAGATAGGCATCGACGTCATCCTCGGTTGCGCGCCCGCCGGCCACGAGAGCGATCAAGAGGTCCCAACCCAGATCGGTGTCGATGTCGAGACCATCGAGCGCGATGTGTCCACCGCGCAACGCGGCGACAGTGTCGAGCTGGTCCTCGGTTCGCGAGAGAGCCGAGAACGCCTTAACGAATTGAAACTGGTTGTCACTGCCGGCCTCAGCGGACTGAGCGAGTTGCCACAGCCGATCCCCGGCGACGCGTATCTGGTCGGCGCGGGTGGCCCGAGAGGTATACATCGTGAGGGCCGTGCCCAGCTGTGCCAGCGTCGTTCGAACCGTCGTCGACTCTGTTTCGTTCTCAATGTTGTTGTGCACCAACTCGATAAACGTGCGGGCCGGGATTTCGGCGTCGCGCGTTGCATCCCAAATGGAGCCCCACACCAGAGAGCGGGCAAGTGGATCGGCAATGCGTGAAAGATTCGCCACAGCGAACGCCACCGAAGCAGCATCGAGACGAATCTTGGCGTACGCCAGATCGTCATCGTTGAGCAGGATGAGCCCCGGCCGTGGGCGACCAATCAACTGCGGCACTTCGGTCACCGGGCCATCAACGTCTAGTTCGATCCGGTCGATGCGCGTAACACTTTCACCGTCGAGGTCATAGAGGCCAATCGCCATGCGGTGCGGTCGAATTGTTGGCCAGTCAGTCGGGGCTGTTTGTTCAATAGCGAAGGCATCGATCGTGCCATCTGCCGCGCATGAGATGCGCGTGCGCAGGGTGTTCACTCCGGCGGTTTCGAGCCAGACCGTGGTCCACCTCTTGAGATCGCGCCCGCTGGTGGCCTCGAGTTCGACCATGAGGTCGTTGAGCTCGGTGTTGCCCCAGGCGTGCTTCTTGAAGTAATTCGATACGCCCGCCAAGAACTCGTCCTGGCCGACCCAGGCGCCCAGCTGTTTCAGAACAGAGCCACCCTTGGCATAGGTGATGCCGTCGAAGTTAACCTGCACGTCGTCCAAATCGCGAATCTCGGCCACAATCGGGTGTGTCGACGGCAGTTGATCTTGCCGATAGGCCCAACTCTTTTCCATGGCCGCAAAAGTTGTCCAGGCCTCTCTCCACTCTGTGGCTTCCGCGGTGGCCAGCGTCGACGCGTATTCGGCAAATGATTCGTTCAGCCACAGGTCGTTCCACCAGCGCATGGTGACGAGGTCGCCAAACCACATGTGCGCGAGTTCGTGCAGAATCGTGACGACGCGACGCTCGCGCATGGCATTCGTCACTTTGCTTCGAAAGATGTAGGCCTCGGTAAAGGTCACGCAGCCAGCGTTCTCCATGGCTCCCGCGTTGAACTCGGGCACAAAGAGCTGATCGTATTTTTCGAAGGGATACGGCACGTCGAACTTGGCTTCATAGAAGGTAAAGCCTTGACGCGTTTTTTCAAAGATGTAGTCGGCGTCGAGGTATTCGGCCAACGAGGCGCGGCAAAAAATGCCCAGGGGGATAACGCGTCCACTCGAGCTGGTGAGCTCGCTGCGCACAACCGAGTAGGGGCCAGCCACGAGCGCGGTGATGTAGGAAGAGATCGGTGGCGTCGCGGCGAATGACCACACTGCCGCGGAGGCGTCGTGTGTGGGCTTCGCTGGGGGTGATGCCATGTTGCTCACGACCTGCCAGGTAGCGGGCGCGGTCACCGTGAACTGAAAGGTAGCTTTCAGGTCGGGCTGCTCAAAAACCGCGAACACCCGACGCGAGTCGGGAACCTCGAATTGGCTGTAGAGGTAGACCTCGTTATCGACGGGGTCAACAAAACGGTGCAGCCCCTCACCCGTATTCGTGTAGGCGAAATCGGCCTCCACGATCAAAACGTTTGTTGCCGCTAAATTCTCGAGGTGAATACGGAACCCATCGGCGGCTGAAACCGCAAGATCCTGCCCGTTGAGTGACAGGCGATGCACCGCCCTCGTAATCGCATCAACGAACGTCGCAGACCCTTCCGCGGCGCTAAACGTCACGGTTGTTCGCGAGAAGAACGTCTCGGAGCCTCGGGTGACATCAAGCTCGACCATGTACGATTCCACGACAATGTGGCTGGCGCGTTCGACGGCTTCGACGCGGGTGAGGTTCTCTCCTAGCACGGGTCTCCTTGAGTAATTCAGACGGCAGCGGCGCAAAATGCGCCGCGTCAGTTAAGACTATTCTCGTTTGAAATTCTTGCCACCAGCCGACGAGGTGCCTCTAGACTTTGCCTCATGACGGTCGAAGCCACTCCCTACGAAGCGTTCCTTGATCTTCACCCGCTGGTGCTAATTCTTATCGTCGGCGTGCCGGCAGCGTTGCTGACGTATTTCGCAACCTGGCTGGGCAAACGATGGACGAGGGCGGGCGATACGGGCGGGTTTTCCGATTTCGCAGCGGCCATCATTGGGCTTCTCGGTGGAGCCTTCATTTTTGTAGGTGCCTTTGCGGTGGTGACCTCGTGGGAGAACCAATCGCAGCTCGCATCGCATGTCGAGTCAGAGTTTCAGGCGATGACCGCGCTGGTTGAAGATGTGAAGCGCGCCGATACGGATCCGACCATCCACATGCCCCTTTACGCGGACT
>WLNS01000120.1 GCA_009699665.1 Actinomycetota bacterium | reverse complement strand
TGTCGGCTGCCGGCATGTCATTTCAGGCACTCTTTGCAACGCTCGCGGCCGTGTGGGTGGGCTTTTCCATTGCCGCCTTTGTTGTTCAAGGCGATGCGCGCAAGTTACAGGCGCTCATCACTTTCATCGATTCCCTCGTGCCCCATCTCATCGACAGCGGCGGTCTGATCGACCCGGCCCAGCTGATCACAAACACAGCCCTCGGCATCACCAGTGTGATATCTCTGCTCATTGTGGGTTACACCGCACTGAAGTGGATGGACTTCACACGCGTCGCGATTCGAAAATCATTTGACCTACCGGTGAACGTGGGAAACTTTTTCTTCAGAAAAGTGCGAGATCTCGTTATCGCCCTGCTTTTCGGCCTGGCTATTCTCATCAGCACCGCCGTATCCCTAGCCTCCACCAACCTGCTGACAGACCTTCTACATCTCATCGGGATTGAGGATTCCACGACCCTCAACCTCACTATTGCCATCACCACGGCGATTATCTTGGCGGTCTTCGATACGGCCCTCTTGGCTGGACTCATTCGCTTTTTGAGCTCGGTCATTATCCCCGCGCGCCAGCTGTGGATCGGATCCCTGCTGGGTGGCATCGCGTTGGGAATTCTCAAGATTCTTGCCGAACTCTTCCTCGGTGGCGCGAGCCGCAACCCGCTTCTCGCCGGCTTCGCCATCTTTATCGGCGTCTTGATCTGGTTCAATCTCGTGGCACGTATCTACCTGATGTCGGTGGCGTGGATCGCGGTCAGTCTCGACGATCAGGGCATCCGGCCGGGCTCGGCAGAACGTCGCCTGCCCCAGCGCCTCACGAAGACCTCACCGACCAAAACACAATCTCAGGGAGTCTGACGTGTCCACACTTCGTATCGCTACCGTCAACGTGAATGGTGTTCGCGCCGCCTTCCGCAAAGGCATGGGGGCCTGGCTCGATGAACGCAACGTCGACATCCTTGCCCTGCAGGAAGTTCGCGCCGCCACGAGCGACCTCGAAGATCTGCTCGGACCGGATTGGAACATTCTGCACGACGCAGCCACGGCCAAAGGGCGAGCCGGCGTGGCGTTAGCGAGTCGGGGAGCGGCCGAGATTCACCGAGTGGCCATGGGCGCCGACGACTTTGACACGGCTGGACGTTGGCTCGAGGCCGACTACCGCGTGGGCGATGCCACCCTGACGGTGGTCAGCTGCTACGTGCACTCCGGCGAGGTGGACACGCCAAAGCAGGAAGAGAAGTGGAAGTTTCTCGATGCCATGGAGGCTCGCCTAACCGAGCTCGCTCGTGACAACACGTTCGCCACCGTGCTGGGCGACCTCAACGTCGGTCATCGCGAACTCGACATCAAGAACTGGAAGGGCAACACGAAGCGCGCCGGCTTTCTTCCGCGCGAACGTGCCTACTTCGATCGCATTCTCGGTGCTGCTGGCGAAACCATCGCGTGTGTTGACGGTTCGTCGGGAACGGGCCTGGGTTGGGTCGACGTGGGACGCACCGCCGCGGGCGAGGTGGCCGGTCCCTACACCTGGTGGTCGTGGCGGGGCCAAGCCTTTGATACGGATGCCGGCTGGCGCATCGACTATCACCTCGACACTCCCGCGCTTGCCGCCGCCGTCACGGCCTATGAGGTGGACCGCGCCCCGAGCTACGACCAACGCTGGAGCGACCACACGCCCGTGATCGTGGATTACCGACTTCCCCTCGCCTAGCCCGTCGACCGGCGACCGTAGGATTGAGTCATGACTAAGCCCATCATCCTGAGTGGAATGCAGCCGTCGAGCGATTCCCTGCACCTGGGCAACTACATCGGTGCCCTCAGCAACTGGGTAGCCATGCAAGACGAATTTGACGCGTTCTTTTGCGTCGTCGACCTGCACGCCATCACGGTTCCTCAAGACCCGAAGGAACTGCGCGACCGCACGCGGTCGACCGTTGCCCAATACATGGCCGCCGGCATTGACCCGGCCAAGAGCACACTTTTTATTCAGTCGCACGTTCCCGCGCACGCGCAGCTGGCCTGGGTGCTGAACACCATCACGGGTTTTGGTGAAGCCAGCCGAATGACCCAGTTCAAAGACAAGTCGGCCAAACAGGGCGCTGAAACGTCGAGTGTGGGTCTCTTCACCTACCCGATCCTGATGGCTGCGGACATCCTCGCCTATCAGGCGAACGTCGTGCCCGTGGGCGAAGACCAGCGCCAGCACCTTGAGCTCACGCGCGACCTCGCTCTGCGCTTCAATACGCGATTCGGCACGGCGTTTACGGTGCCCGAACCTCACATTCTGAAAGAGACCGCCAAAATCTTCGACCTGCAGAACCCCGAGGCCAAGATGTCGAAATCGGCCGACACCGAAGGGGGCCTGCTCAAGATTCTCGACGACCCCGCCGTCACCGCCAAAAAGGTGATGCGAGCGGTCACGGATGACGACGGCGAGGTGCGGTTTGACCGAGCGGCCAAGCCCGGCGTGGCCAACCTGCTCACGATATTTTCGGTACTCGACGGACGCAGCGTCGACGACCTCGTGGCGCAGTACGCCAGAGGCGGATACGGCGCGCTGAAGAAAGATCTTGCCGAGGTGGTGACGAGCAGTTTTGCCCCCATTCGCGAGCGCACGCAACAGCTGCTGACTGATCCGGCAGAACTTGATCGTCTGCTCGGTCAGGCCGCGCAGCGGGCCAATGAGGTCGCCGATGCCACACTTGCCAACGTTTACGACCTCATCGGCTTGCTTCCCCGCACCTAGCTCAGGTTCGCCGCTCAGGCTCGTGAGGCAGCCGAATCGGGCTCACGATCTTCCTCAGGAAACTTGGTCCCCCTGGGAATGTTTCTCGGGTTACACTGGTTCTCACTAAGAGCAACGCGCTCCGGGGTCAGTGAAAATCTGTACCGGCGGTAAAAGTCCGCGAACCTTGAGAGCCATCCACTCCGGATGTCTTCTCACAGGCCGAGCTGGTGGAATTCCAGGACCGACGGTTAAAGTCCGGATGGTAGGTAGCGCGTCACGGGTTCGACCCGTGAAGGATGTGCTGTTGGGTCGTACCCTTCAGTCGTCTACCCGGAGTACGTCGCGAATATCACCACAATCGCGAAGGGAAAAGGGAGATGGCAGAAAAAGCTTCAACGCCGGTGTTCACGGCTGATGCCGCTGAAGCGCTCATGCGTCGCGCCATCACACTTTCTGAAAACGGCCCCGCACGCGATCTCAATCCTCAGGTTGGTGCTGTTCTGCTCAATGCTTCCGGCGATGTGATTGCCGAAGGCTGGCACCGCGGCGCCGGCACGCCCCATGCCGAGATTGACGCCCTATCTCAGGTGACGTCCGAGCAGGCTCGGGGAGGAACACTCGTGGTCACTCTCGAACCGTGCAACCACACGGGCCGCACCGGTCCCTGCGCGCTGGCCGTTATCGACGCCGGGATTGCGCGACTCGTCTATGCCGCGACCGATCCCGGCCACGCATCGTCTGGCGGTGCCGACCGCCTGCGTGCCGCTGGTGTCGAGGTCATCTCGGGAGTGCTCGAACACGCCGTCACGGAGCATCAGCACTCGTGGCTTACCGCCGCGAGGCTTGGTCGACCACATGTCACCCTCAAGTGGGCCATGACGCTGGATGGGCGCGCGGCAGCTGCCGATGGAACCAGTCAGTGGATTTCTGGCTCGGTCGCCCGCGCACTCGTGCACGAACAGCGAGCCGCCGCCGAGGCTATTGCCGTCGGCACGGGCACCGTGCTCGACGACAACCCGTCGCTCACGGCACGCGCGGAATCGGGTGAGCTGCACGCGCATCAGCCAATCCCGGTCATATTCGGCGAGCGCCCGCTGGCGTCGGATGCCACCATCTTCACACACCCGCAGACACCCGTCGTTCTCGGACACCGCGATATCGCTCGCGGTCTTAATGAGCTTCACGAGCGCGGCATCCGTTCCTTGTATGTCGAGGGCGGCCCCACGCTCGCCAGCGCATTTGTAGCCGCCGGAATGGTTGATCGGTTCTACGTCTTCATTTCGCCGCTGCTACTCGGCGGACCCCGCCTCGCCCTCGGCGATCTGGGCGTTTCGACTCTCGCGGAACGCATCGACCTCGATATTCAGAACGTGACCCACCTCGGTAGCGACCTGCTCATCGAAGCCACCCCACGAAAGGACGCCTGATGTTTACGGGACTCATTGAAGAAAAAGGTGAGGTCGTCGCCGTCACGCCCACCAACGACGGCGTGCGCCTGACAATCAAAGCCGGAGCGGTGCTCAGTGATGCGGCGCACGGCGACTCTATTTGCTGCAGCGGCGTGTGTCTCACCATCATCGAACAGACGAGCGACTCGTTCACTGCCGACGTCATGGGGCAGACCCTGCGGGTGAGCGCCCTCGAGGATGTTGCCCCCGGACGGGCTATCAATCTCGAGCGTGCGGCGCACGCGGGCACACGTCTGGGTGGGCACATCGTGCAGGGTCATGTGGACGGCACTGCTCATGTGATCGACGTGCGGCAGAGCGGCGATTGGCGCGTCGTGCGCTTTTCACTCTCGGCCGAGCTCGCTCCGCTGCTTGTAGACAAGGGATCGGTCACGGTCGATGGCGTCTC
>WLNS01000012.1 GCA_009699665.1 Actinomycetota bacterium | reverse complement strand
TGATTCTTTTATTCACCCTTAAACCGTATCAAGGAGCATATGACCCATCCATCCCCGAAGCGAGCGGGCGATTGGCTCGCGCTCAATGCCGAGATAACAAACGGGGAAGGGATCAGTTTGAACAGGTTTGAACCTGACAGACCCCTACCGCACAGCCCCGTCTAGGTGCACCCGGGGGGTGCACCAGTCGGCACGCTCGGTCAGTTCCCGGCGTCGCAACAGCACGAGCGTAAATGCGCCCGCCGTGAGAAGGCCTGCACCCACACCAATTTGCGGTCTACCGGGTTACCACCTGCGGAACGCGGGCTAGAGGCTTGCACTAAGGAGACCTCTTCCTTAGCCGATTCTCACTTCTGTCACCTCAGAGATTTCGATCACCACGTTGACCCTCAGCGGGTTGTAATCTTGCGTCACCACGAATGACTCGCCGTCTCTCCCCACTACCCTCCACACCAGGCCGGCGTCAGTAACGCACGACTCTGCGGTCTTTTCACTAAAGCCCACCAACTGTTGGGCGAACTTCAGGCTGGATTCTGCGACCTCGTCTGGCGAGGGCATCATCGCATCCGTCACGGGTGCTGCTGGACAAGTCTCTGGCCCGCTCGATGGGGCAGGCGAACAACCAGCCAACAGAATGCTCAGTGCCGCGGCCGATAGTCCCAAGAATATTTTCATGACGTGAGTCTAAGCCCAATTCGACTCGAACAAACTGTGTACTGTGACGCGTGAATTGACTGAAGCCGTCACGCACATTTCCGATGGGTTCGGCATGGCGGCTAGCGGCGGAAAGTAGCTTTCTTGGGCGTGCCCCCGGTGTTGCCTCGTGGCCATCGAGGAGGTCGCGGTCCCTGAGGGTTCCCGCCGAGAGCCCGCGGCTGGTGGGAGTAAAGTTGATTCATGAACTCACCTCATGTCGCTGAAGACAAAGCAGCACGTCGTGCCCGGCTAGCGACAGATCGGCTTCAGGAGGCCCGTCTGGGGCTTCAACCGCTCAATCTTGAGTCTTATGCCAGTGAGGGACTGACCCAAGAAGAAGTCGCCTTGCGCGTGCAGCTGCGCTTGACGAATGCCGTCTCCTCCTCGTCGAGTCGTTCGATTGCCAGCATTTTGCGCGCCAATCTTTTCACCCTCTTTAACGCCGTCGTTGGGGGAAGCTTCATCGTCTTGCTGATCTTGGGGCAGTGGCGTGACGCCATCTTCGGCGTCATTGTCATTGCGAATATTGGTATTGGAGTGGTCCAAGAGTTTCGCAGTAAACGCACGCTCGATCGCCTGGCTCTGATTAGTGCGCCGCTGGCACGCGTTCGAAGAGGCGGCACAACCTTAGACGTTGCGACCGACCAGGTGGTTCTTGACGAGTTGCTCGTTCTGCGCACGGGTGACCAGGTGCCTGCCGACGCCACGGTTGTTTCGTCAGACGGACTCGACCTTGATGAGTCGCTGTTGACGGGCGAATCGGACCCTGTTCTTAAGAACGTTGGCGACGAGGTCTTGAGTGGGTCCAGCGTGGTGGCTGGCTTCGGACTCGCGCGAGTAACGCTGATCGGCCCGGAGTCGTACGCCAGCAGAATTACGCTCGAAGCCAAGCGCTTTTCACTGGTCAGCTCGGAACTGAGAAATGCGCTCGCACGATTGATCAAGTGGATTTCGTGGGCCCTGATTCCCCTCGTTATCATCGTCACAAACGGTCAGATGCAGAACGTCGGTGGGTGGCAGGCCGCATGGGAATCGGGCTTGTGGCTCGAGGCCACGGTTCGATCTGTGGCCAGCATCATCAGCATGATTCCGCAAGGACTCGTGCTCATCACGAGCATTGCGTTTGCGGTTGCTGCCGTAAAGCTAGCGCGACGACAGGTTCTCGTTCAAGAACTTCCTGCCGTTGAAGGGCTTGCCCGTGTCGACGTGGTCTGCTTCGACAAGACGGGGACCCTCACCGAGGGCAGCATTGAGTTCAACGACGTGGATTCGCTCGTGCCACAGAACGAGACAGAATCATGGTCTCGAGCACTTGCGTGGTTTGGGGCGGATGAGAATGCGAACGCCACTGCGCTAGCGCTCGCGCAGCACTTCTCGGCCCACGATCCCGTCACCGCGGTTGCGTCTACGCCTTTTTCGTCGGCGCGCAAATGGTCTGCAGTGCAAGACGATTCGCAGAACACATGGATTCTGGGGGCACCCGAAATGGTGCTCGAATCCGGTGCCGACGACGTGCGCGACCTCTGCCGTGCTCGCGCCGAATTGGGGCTGCGCACTCTCGTTCTGGCAAGTTCGCCGGGAACCGTGCAAGACGAGCAATTGCCAAAAAAGATTCGCCCGGTCGCCATCATCACTTTTGGTGAGAAAGTGCGCGGCGATGCCCGTGAAACTATCGAGTACTTTTTGTCTCAAGGGCTAAAACTCAAGGTTATCTCTGGTGACAATCCACGCACGGTAGCCGCCGTGGCTCGCACGGCAGGACTCACTTTCGATGGCCACGGTTTTGACGCCCGAGAGCTGCCCGAAGATGTGGAGGAGCTTGCTTCCGTGCTCCAAGAACACGACATCTTTGGTCGCGTGACACCGGAGCAGAAGAAGCTCATGGTCATCGCGCTGCAGAGTCGAGGCCATGTCGTGGCCATGACCGGTGATGGCGTCAACGATGCGCTCGCCCTCAAGCGGGCAGACCTGGGCATTGCCATGGGAAGCGGATCAGCCGCCACCAAGGCTGTTTCTCGCCTGGTGCTGCTCGACGGATCCTTTTCGTCGCTACCCGGTGTGGTGGCAGAGGGGCGTCGCGTCATCGCCAACGTGGAACGGGTGTCACGTCTGTTCTTGACCAAAACCGCGTGGGCCATGGTTCTCGCCATCGTATTCGGGGTCATGCTGTGGGCCTTCCCTTTCCTGCCGCGTCAGCTTTCCGCCAACGATTTGTTCACGATTGGCCTTCCCGCGTTCGCTTTGGCCCTCTTGCCGAATGCACGACGCTATCAACCCGGATTCTTGAAACGCGCTCTCTCCTTTTGCATTCCGACCGGGGTACTCATCGGCGCACTCGTCGTTGGTTTGGATGCGGTTCAAAAATCATTTCAGACCTTTACTGTGGCGCAGACTCAGACCTCCGTGAGTATGTTTCTTGCGCTTGCAGGAATGTGGGTGCTCGTCACCCTCTCGCGGCCATTCAACAGGTGGCGATTCGTGATTGTTGCGGCGATGTACTTAGGGTTTGCTGTCGTCTTCTTAGTTCCTGCGTCACAAGACTTTTTCGGATTCGTTTGGCTCGACGGCAGCCTTCTCTGGGTAACCCTGGCGTTTGGTTTTGTCGGAGTGCTGGCAATTGAATTCACCGACCGTATCGTGCAACGAATCATGTTTGGACCCCGAAAGAACTGGGGTCCGGAAAGAACGAGTCGTCACTAATAGGGAACGAGTCTCCGCGGCGCGCCCTGGCTCATCAGCGCTCTTCACTTCTTGGTGGCATGGGCGCAAGAATAGGAAAGTGACGCAGCCGACCGACTTTGCCAGCATGACCGCTGACCAGCAGGTCGCCAGCCTTGGTGACTGTGTTGCGGCCATCCTGGTTCAGTATGACGTGGGTGCCCATCGGGTCGAGTCCATTAACCACGAACTGAATTCAACGTTCGCGGTCACGTGCGACAGTGGCGAAAAGTTCGCGCTGCGCATCAACGTGAATTCTCCGCGCACGCTCGCGAATCTCAATGCCGAGATTCACTGGGTGCGTTCAATCACCGAGGTGCTCACCCCCAAACCCGTTGCCAACCGAGGGGGCGGCTTTGTCACGTCGGCCTGGCACGAAGCGGCCGGGTGCGAGCGGCTCGCCGTGATGTATTCGTGGCTGGACGGTGCGGAACCGGGTGACAATCCCACGCACGAGCAGTTAGTGGCCGCGGGGGCAGCAATGGCACGGCTTCACGGCAGCTCGCGCGGTCTCGAGTTTCCTGTCGGCGCCGAGCTGCCCGACTTCGCAGACTTCTTCTGGGGCGACGCCGATGTGCTTCTGTCGGGAGATAGCATGCTGACCGAAGATGAGCGTCGTCTGGTTGCCACGGCCAAAGACCGCATCGAGGCCATGCTTGACGTGCACCGGGCACGCGCGACGGTGCAACCGATTCACGCAGACATTCATCCGTGGAACATGATGTGGCACGATGACACGCTCGCGATTTTTGACTTCGATGACTCGGGTATCGGCCTGCCGTTGCAGGACCTCGCCACGTCGATCTATTACCTCGACACCGACGCCCAGGTGGCATCTTTTTTGGAGGGCTACCAGTCTGTGCGACCACTGCCCGACTACACCGAGACCGACATGACGCTGCTACTGCTGCACCGGCGCATTGTCTTATTCAACTCGCTCGTGCAATCGGCCAATCCTGAACATCGGCAGATTATTCCGGAGTACCGGGCCGAGACCATGCGTCGCATAGCCGAAGCCCTGAACCGTCCTGCGGTCTAGTTGTTTATCAGGGTCGGCTAGGTTTGTGCGCCTAGACTGCAGTCGGCGCGCAATTACAGCCGCCGGCGAAGGAATGCGTCATGACTCGTGATCTGACCGGCAAGACGGCACTCATCACCGGGGCAAGTTCAGGCATTGGTTCTGAGTTTGCCATCGCCCTTGCTGCCCGTGGCGCAAACGTTGTTCTTGTGGCTCGACGAAAAGATCGTCTCGACGCCCTTGCGTCAGAAATCCGCGACCACGCAAGAGTCAACGTCGTTGTTGTGCGCCACGACTTGAGTGCGGCGAATGCGGCCGCCGAATTAGAAGGCAACCTCCGTTCTACTCGAACGCAGATTGACATTCTCATCAACAACGCGGGGTTTGGCACGCTCAGTCGATTTGTGAATGAGAATCGCTATCGCGTGCGCGACGAGATTGCCCTTAATGTTTCGGCTCTGGTCGATCTCACCGCAGCATTCTTGCCCGGCATGATTGCCCGCGACTTTGGCATCGTGGTCAATATCGCCAGCACGGCGTCTTTCCAGCCAGTGCCCGGCATGGCCGTCTACGCGGCAACGAAGGCATTTGTTCGCTCCTTCACCGAGGCGGTCTGGGGCGAGATCGAGTCACCGAACGTTCGGGTATTCGCCCTGAGTCCGGGCGCCACCGAATCTGAATTCTTTGACGTCGCTGGCGGCAAAGCATCGGGAACTGTGGCACCGGCGCGTGACGTCGTGACCACGATGATGCGGCAGATTGATTCCCGGCGTTCCCGACCCTCGATCATTGTCGGTTCACGCAACCGCATCATGGCGTGGTTCTCGTCGCGCCTTCCGACGGCGATGGTTGTTCGCGTGGCCGCAAAGATGTTCTTGCCCCCGGTTAAGTGACGCTTAACTACCGGGGAACGGCGCCGTCAAAGACGTAGGTGCGTAGTGCGGGGGTGAGTCGCAGAATGAGCCCCATCGCGATCACAATCACGAAGCCACCAGCGAACGGCGGAAACCAGAGTGTGACGAGGCCGGCGAAGGTTCCGGCATAGACGTCACCGAGCCGGGGACCGCCGTTGACCACGGCAAAAAAGAAGCCCTGCATGCGACCGCGGATTTCATCGGGAACATCGGTCAGCAACATCGAGGTGCGAAAGATGGCGGAGACTTCGTCGGAAGCGCCCATGCCCACGAAGGCAAGGCAGCCAAGCACGAGAGGAACGATGCTCACACTGTCGAAGGCCAGCCCGCCGCGAGGAAGTACGTCGAGGCTCACCAGCAATAGGACAAGCCCGAAGAGCACCACGAAGAGGCCATAGAACTGAATGGCCCGACCAATCACGAGCCCCTGACGACGCACGTGTTTGACTGGCCCACTGAACAGACCCGTGAGAAAAGTACCGGCGGCGCCGGCCGACATGATCAGACCCACCGTGATAGGGCCACCACCGATGAGACCGGCTGCCACCGCCGGCAGCAACACATACGGTCGGCCGAACGTCATGGCCAGAATGTCGGCAACAAACCCACTCGTAATCTGCGGCACACCGCGCAGAAAGCGAATGCTTTGCTTGAGCGACTTCCAGCCTGGCCGGACCACGTCGCTGAGTGGCGGCAGGGCGGGCAGCAGGGCGATGCCGAGGAACGCCGCCGCACTCAACACCAGGTCGATCACGAACGTCCACTCAAAACCTACGGTGGCTGCAAGAACGCCGGCAATGGCTGGCCCGACCATCACCTGCGCGCCCATCGAGAGCCCGTTGAGGGCGCTTGCCGGTGCGACGAGTTCGCGCGGCAGAATACGCGGCACGATCGCGCTTCGGGTGGCCCCAATCGCGATACCCGACATGGCCCCAAGGGTGGTGAACACGTAGTACGGCCATATCCACACGTGGCCACCGGCGGCATCAAGACTGACGTCAACAACGGTGAGCACGAGTAGTCCCATGGTTGAAGAAAAAAGCATGATGGCCAGAACGATGAGAAGCTTTCGACGATCAAAAGCGTCGGCCATCATTCCCGCCAGGGGTGCCGCGATGGTTGCCGGGATCAGAGCTACGCCGCCGACCAGGGCCACCGCCAGGGTGTCGTGTGTGATGGCATACAGCTGCAGGCCCACCGCAACGATGGTGACCTGGATTCCCAGACCGGTCAGCAGCGCGCTAAACCAGAGCCGGGCAAAGGCGGGTGAGAGACGAAGCGGGGTGAGATCGACAAACGTGCGTCTCTTGGCCGCGCTACCTGGCGAGTTCAACCAGCACTTCGTTGTACTTTAAGAAGCCTGGTTTCCATGGCGGATCAAATCGTGCGTACGCCACTTCGCCGTGCCACTCGCGATTGTCGCGTGTGAGTGCAGCGAGAAGTGAGTCAACTTTCTCGTGATATCGCCGTTCGTTCCATCCGCCGTGAAATCCCAGCACAGCCATGCGTCGTGCCGGCACCGTGACCATGTGCACGCGTGAATCGTCGGGAACGGGCATTGTTGCGTCGGTCATGTCGGCGGGCATGACAAAGCTCACCAGAAATGTGTCTTGAGGCGATGCCTCTTGAAGCACGGGTGCTGTCATGGGAATGCGTTGCGATCTGGTGTTACCCCCGCTGATGTAGCGGATGAGCGACCCGAACGCCATGTTGCCGGCGGACGCGAAACTGGCCCGCATGTCAACCTGGGCAAGGCGTGACTCGGGGTAATCGCGAATCTCGTAACCGTCTCGAGATTCAACAACACTGAAGGGCTGGCGTTCTGTCATGCCTCTACGATACGCCCGTGATCTGTGCTCTTGCCGGGCTCAGCGGTTTGCTCGCCAAGAATCATCCGAGGGAGACGAACGGCACCATTGCGGTGAGCACTGCGGCGAAGGTGAAGATCACCATCGATACTGCAATGATGAGAATTTGCATGCGGAACTTCTTGAGCACCGCGGCAACACCGAGCAGGAAGAGCGACAGGGCCATCAGAACTGTGTACAGGGTCAGCTGGTCACCGAGGCCGTTGTAGCGGTCACCCAGGGCCAACTTTTCGTCAGCAGCGGTGACCTTCTCTTGGTAGGGATCAAAGAGTTCCGCCAGATAAGCCTTGTCATCCTGGGCCGACGTGTACGTCTCGGGGTTCCCAGCGTTGGCAGCATCGGCGCTGGCGATAGCGGCGGCGAATGTGTCGCTCACCGATGACGTGTAAATAGCGTCGACCTTGGCCTGCGCGAGAGCGGCGGTGGCCGCATCACCGAACTGCACATCAACGCGCAATTCGTCGAGGCGAAGAAGCGTTTGCGCATCTTGCACGTACTGCTGATTCGCTTCGAGGTACATCGATTCCGCTTCGGTCTTGTAGTTCTGTCCCAAGGCGTAAGACCCGGCCATTTGCGAGTCATAGAGCGACGCCTGAAACGACGTGTACGCGGTGGCAACGGAAACGAGGCCCAACAGAGTGACGACAATGATTTCAATGTGCTTCGGCAGCCACGTGAGCAGCTTGCTCGACGGATTCCCCGAAGAAGTTGTTGAATTAGTCGTCATAACCATAACCTTCCAGTTCCGCTTGCTCACGTGCTTCACGGGCTTCGTCGCGCACGGCCAAAACGGCGAGCGTCACTGAGATGCCCCAACCGAGCCAGATCAGACCGACACGCCAGTCGCGGGGTCCTTTGGCTGTAGCCCGAACGGCCGAAATGCCACCAAAGAGGGCACCCAACACACCGCCGTTGAATAAGAACTTGCGCATGGAAGCCTCCTGATAAATAAGGCTACCGGTTGTTCGCGACGCGGGCTAAATCGAAGGCACGAGCGCGACACCAGACGCGATGGCGACGTCGTCGGGAGCAGGGGCCGTGTGCTCGCGCGCAAATTCGAGCGTGCGCAACAAAAGGTCGAGTCGCTCAGCTTCGGACTTGGCCTTACGGGTGTTCACCTCGGCCACGATGTGGCCATCCCAGTTGGTATCGGCCAGGTGGCGCAAAACTTCGGCCACCGGTTGGCGTCCTTCGCCGGGCAGCAGGTGCTCGTCGAAGATGCGGTTGTCGTCGGCCGCTGCTGCACCGTCACACAGGTGCACGTGACGCAAGCGCTCGCCGTAGGCGTGCGTGAGCTCGAGCGCGTCGTGGCCCGAGAGTGAGGCGTGTGAGAAGTCGAGCGTGATGGCGTCGCAGTCAAAGTCGCGAGGATCGGCACCGGGGGCGTACGCCTGCATCGACGAATTGCGCACCTTCCACGGGAACATGTTTTCGACCGCGATGCTCACCCCGGTGTTGTTGCCCGTCTGGCGCACGATCTCAAGAAAGCGCTCGGCATAAGTGGACTGCCAGCGGAACGGCGGATGCACCACAACGGTGGAGGCACCCACCTCGGCAGCCAGCTCGGCAGCCTTCTCAAGCTTGATCTGCGGATCGCGCCCCCACACAAAGTGGGTGAGCAACAGCACGGGTGCGTGGATAGAAAGCACGGGCATCTGATGGGTGTCCATCATGCGGCGCAAGCCATCGGCAGTTTGTGTTGAGGCTTCGCGAGTCACCATTACTTCGACGCCGTCATAACCGGCAAGCGAGGCGAAGCGAAAGCCTTCGTCGGCGGACAAGGGGTAGACACACGAGGTGCTCATGCCGATTTTCATCATTATGTTTCCACGCTACCGGGGGCACCTTTGCACTTCCTGAGTGTTTGCCACGCATGTTGAAAAGAGTTAGGGCAAAAGTCACGCATTGTTCACCGTCGACATGAAATTCCTTGAATCAGCGCGCGGTCGTAGACTGGGGAACATGGCAGACATCGACATGAAGCCCCGCAGCCGCGACGTCACCGACGGCATTGAAAAGGCACCACACCGCGGAATGCTCCGCGCTGTCGGCATGGGTGATGAAGACTGGCACAAGCCTCAGATCGGCATCGCGAGTTCGTGGAACGAGATCACGCCGTGCAACTTGAGTCTTGATCGATTGGCACGAGCCAGCAAAGAGGGCGTGCACGCCGGTGGCGGCTACCCGATGCAGTTTGGCACCGTCTCGGTGTCCGACGGCATCGCGATGGGCCACGAGGGAATGCACTTTTCGCTCGTCTCGCGCGAGGTCATCGCCGACTCGGTTGAGGTCGTTATGCAGGCCGAGCGCCTCGACGGTTCGGTGCTGCTCGCCGGCTGCGACAAGTCGCTGCCGGGCATGCTGATGGCGGCAGCGCGCCTCGACCTCGCAGCGGTTTTCTTGTATGCCGGCTCGATTGCACCGGGCTGGGTGCGCTTGAGCGATGGCACCGAAAAGAACGTGACCATTATTGATGCCTTCGAGGCGGTGGGTGCCTGCAAAGCCGGCACGATGAGCGAAGCAGACCTCGACCTTATTGAACGAGCGATTTGTCCCGGTGAGGGTGCCTGTGGCGGCATGTACACCGCCAACACAATGGCGTCTATTGCTGAGGCGCTCGGCATGAGCTTGCCGGGTTCTGCCGCACCGCCCAGCGCCGATCGTCGGCGCGATTATTTTGCGCACCGTTCGGGCGAGGCCGTCGTGAACCTGATTCGTCTGGGCATCACGGCCCGCGACATCCTGACCAAGAAGGCGTTCGAAAACGCCATCGCTGTTCTCATGGCCTTTGGCGGCTCAACCAATGCCGTGTTGCACCTGCTTGCGATAGCGCACGAAGCCGAGGTCGAATTGAATCTCGACGACTTCAACCGCATCAACGACAAGGTTCCGCACATTGCCGACCTCAAGCCGTTCGGTAAGTACGTGATGAACGACGTTGACCGCGTGGGCGGGGTGCCCGTGGTGATGAAGGCCCTGCTCGACGCGGGTCTGCTGCACGGTGACGCCCTCACCGTGACCGGAAAGACGTTGGCAGAGAACCTCGACGACATGAAGATCATGCCCGTCGACGGTGAGGTGATTCGCACCCTCGATAACCCGCTGCACCATAACGGCGGAATTACTATTCTTCGAGGAACGCTGGCGCCCGAGGGGGCCGTCGTGAAGACGGCTGGCTTCGACCTCGAAATCTTTGAGGGTCCGGCTCGGGTGTTCGAGCGCGAGCGGGCGGCCATGGATGCTCTTACCGAGGGCGCGATTGTTGCCGGCGACGCGATCGTGATTCGCTACGAGGGGCCCAAGGGTGGGCCCGGAATGCGTGAGATGCTCGCCATCACGGCGGCCATAAAAGGTGCCGGGCTCGGCAAAGATGTTCTACTATTAACAGACGGTCGATTCTCAGGCGGCACAACCGGACTGTGTATTGGCCATATAGCCCCAGAAGCACACGATGGTGGACCCATCGGGCTTTTGCGCGATGGTGATCTGATACGGGTCGATATCGCGACTCGGACTCTCGACTTACTGGTTGATGAAGAAGAGATCGCAAGCCGCCGACAAAGCTGGCAACCGCTCCCTCAGCGCTACACACGTGGCGTCTTGGCGAAGTACTCCAAACTGGTGCACTCCGCTTCTCTGGGAGCGATTACCGGGTAACGACGCCCGTACTTTTCTTTTACCTTTCGACGCAAAGGACGCATACTCATGTCTGCCGACACACCTCCCGCTGCCAAGACCACGAAGGCCCAGTCGATGATTGGTGCCGAGGGTGTCGTGCGCAGCCTCGAGATGCTGGGCATTACCGACGTGTTCGGGTTGCCGGGCGGCGCCATCCTGCCCGTTTACGATCCCCTCATGGACTCCTCCAAGATTCGCCACATTCTAGTGAGGCACGAGCAAGGTGCCGGGCACGCTGCCGAGGGATATGCCTCGTCGTCGGGCAAGCTCGGCGTGTGCATCGCCACCTCTGGCCCGGGTGCCACCAACCTCGTCACGGCCATCGCCGATGCGCACATGGACTCGGTGCCGATGCTGGCCATTACGGGCCAAGTGTTCAGCCACCTGATGGGAACGGATGCGTTCCAGGAGGCCGACATCGTGGGTATCACTATGCCGATCACCAAGCATTCGTTCCTCGTCACTCAGGCCGCCGACATTCCGGGCACCCTTGCTGCTGCCTACGAAATTGCGACGACCGGCCGACCCGGTCCGGTTCTCGTGGATATCACCAAGGACGCCCAGCAGGAAGAATTTGATTTCAGCTGGCCACCCACCTTTGACCTGCCGGGTTACCACCCCGTGACCAAGGCGCACGGCAAACAGATTCAGGCCGCCGCCGAGCTGATGGCCACGGCCGAGAAGCCGGTGTTCTATGTGGGCGGTGGAATTGTGCGCTCGGAAGCCGCGGCCGAATTGCTCAAGCTTGTCGAACTCGTCGGAGCCCCCGTTGTGACGACCCTGATGGCCCGAGGGGCGTTCCCCGATTCGCACCAGCAGAACTTGGGCATGCCCGGCATGCACGGCACGGTTCCCGCAGTGCTCGCGCTGCAAGACGCCGACCTGCTGATCACGCTCGGCGCTCGATTCGACGACCGGGTGACGGGGAAGGCGGCGCTCTTCTCGCCGAACTCGAAGGTCATTCACGTCGACATCGATCCGGCCGAAATTGGCAAGATTCGTCACGCGGAGGTTCCGATTGTGGGCGACCTGAAAGACGTGATGGTAGATCTCGCCGAAGCATTCGCCAAAGAAATGGGTAAGAAGAAGCTCGACATTGCCGAGTGGTGGGCCAAGCTCAACGCTCTGCGAGAAGAGTATCCGCTCGGCTACACCGAGCCCCCCGATGGCCAGCTGTCTCCTCAGTTCGTGATTAAGAGAATCGGCGAAATTAGTGGGCCAGAGGCTGTCTATGCGGCCGGTGTCGGTCAGCATCAGATGTGGGCGGCTCAGTTCATTAAGTACGAGCGTCCCAACGCGTGGCTGAACTCGGGTGGCGCCGGAACCATGGGTTACGCCGTGCCGGCCGCGATGGGCGCCAAAGTGGCTCAACCCGAACGTGTGGTCTGGGCGATCGACGGCGACGGATGCTTTCAGATGACCAACCAAGAGCTGGCCACCTGCACGATCAACAAGATTCCGATCAAGGTCGCCATCATCAATAACTCATCGCTGGGCATGGTGCGCCAGTGGCAAACCCTGTTTTATGACGGGCGCTACTCACACACCGACTTGAACACCGGACACGACACCGTTCGCGTGCCTGACTTCGTCAAGCTTGCCGAGGCCTACGGTTGCTTGGGAATTCGTGTGACACAGGCCGAAGATGTCGATGAGGCGATCAAGCTGGCGCTCGCCACCAACGATCGCCCCGTCGTGATTGACTTCGTGGTGAGTGCCGATGCCATGGTGTGGCCAATGGTTCCCCAGGGCGTGAGCAACAGTTACGTTCAGTACGCTCGCGACCACGCACCGTCGTGGGACACCGAGGGATAAGGGAGGAATAGCGATGACGTCACACGTTCTGAGCCTCCTCGTGGAGGACAAGCCGGGTCTGCTGACGCGCGTGGCAGGACTCTTTGCGCGCCGTGGCTTCAACATCGAGTCGCTGGCCGTGGGTCACTCCGAGATCGAAGGACTCTCACGCATCACGGTTGTTGTTGATGTTGATGAGCTTCCGCTTGAGCAGGTCACCAAGCAGCTCAACAAACTGGTCAACGTGATCAAAGTTGTTGAGCTCGATGGCGACCAGTCGGTGCAGCGCGAACACATGCTAATCAAGGTGCGCGTTGACAACACGTCGCGCTCGCCGGTGCTAGAGGCTGTCACACTGTTTCGCGCTCGGGTTGTCGACGTGTCGCCCGAGGCCCTGGTTATCGAGGTCACGGGTGATTCGGGCAAGACAAACGCCCTGTTGCGCGTGCTCGAGCCCTACGGCATCAAAGAGATTGCTCAGTCGGGCAGACTGGCGATTGGGCGCGGGCCAAAGTCGATTACCGAACGGGTCTATAAGTAGCACCGCACACCACCATCCCTTTTCGAACGTTACGAAAAAACCAAGGAGAAACCTAGTGTTAGAAATTCACTACGACAAAGATGCCGATCTCGAGCTCATCAAGGGCAAGAAGGTCGCCGTCATCGGATACGGCTCGCAGGGTCACGCCCACGCGCTCAACCTGCGCGACTCGGGTGTCGATGTCGTTGTTGGCTTGAAGCCGGGCAGCAAGTCCATTGCCAAGGCTGAAGAAGCCGGACTCAAGGTGATGACGACTGCCGAGGCCGCAGCCTGGGGCGACGTCATCGTCATTCTCGCCCCTGACCAGGTGCAGCGCTTTCTCTTTGCCGACGACGTTCTGCCCAACCTCACACCGGGCAAGACGCTCGTCTTTGGGCACGGCTTTAACATCCGCTTTGGGTACATCGAAGCCCCCGAGGGTGTCGACGTCATCTTGGTTGCCCCCAAGGGTCCGGGTCACACGGTTCGTCGTGAGTATGAGGCCGGTCGCGGTGTGCCCGTGATTGTCGCCGTTGAGAAGGATGCTTCGGGTAAGGCCTGGGACATGGCCTGGTCATACTCCAAGGCCCTCGGTGCTCTTCGTGCCGGTGGCATCAAGACCACCTTCACTGAAGAAACCGAAACCGATCTCTTCGGCGAACAAGCCGTTCTGTGCGGTGGAACATCGCAGTTGGTGATGTATGGCTTCGAGACACTCGTTGAAGCGGGCTATCAGCCCGAGATTGCCTACTTCGAGGTGTTGCACGAACTCAAGCTCATCGTCGACCTCATGTGGGAGGGCGGTATTGCGAAGCAGCGCTGGTCGGTCTCGGACACCGCTGAGTACGGCGATTATGTGTCGGGCCCGCGGGTGATTGACCCGAGCGTCAAAGACAACATGAAGGCTGTTCTGTCTGACATTCAAGACGGCACGTTCGCCAAGCGCTTCATTGGTGACCAGGATGCCGGCGCGCCAGAATTCATTGCGCTTCGTGAAAAGGGCGCCAAGCACTCCATCGAGGTCGTCGGTCGCAAGCTGCGCGAGATGTTCGCCTGGCGTCCGCAAGACAAGGACTACACCGAGGGTTCGGCCGCACGCTAGTTTGCGGCTTTTCAACGAATCCCGCGCGACGACAACGACGGGCGCACCCCGCGACGCATGAGCTCAAAAGATGATGACGAGGCCCTGACCTGGGCCGGTGATAGCGACCGCGACACGAGCAACATTTCGTGGAGTGCTCCGAAGGCGGGCAATGGTCGTTCGTCGAGTGGCGGCGTAGCCGCTGTATCGAGACGCAAGAAAGATGGTTTCGATATGCCGACGGCGTCGGCTACTCAACCAGCGACGCGACCTGACGCTTCGTCGGCTACATCTGATCGCGGGTTGAGAGCGACGCGACCGGACGCTTCGTCGGCTACATCTGATCGCGGGTTGAGTAGGCGACAAAGTCGCCGTATCGAAACCGCGACGAGCGCGAACGCAGAACTGATTATCTCAGCCGTGCTTGGCGCCGCCTACCTGCTCAGCACTGTCGCGTGGTTCATCGTGGCGCTGCGTGATCCCATCCAGATTGCCGATCCCTTGGGCAACGGCATGTTCGTCGTCGGGCTTTGGCTTGCCGTGGCTGCTGGCCCGCTCTGGTTTGGTGGTGTGCTGCTGTGGGCGCGTGAGTTTTCGTTGACCCGTCGTGTCACGCTCTTGGTGGTTGGTGCGGTCGTGTTGATTCCGTGGCCCTACATCGTGTGGGCGTCGTGAAACGTCTCGAGGCACCGGGCGGCGGGCCGATGGCGCTCTGGCTGGTGGGGCGAATCGTCATCGTGGTCGTGGGCTTTTTCTTCTGCGGATACGGTGCGTGGTCGGGATTCGGAAACTTTATCGGTGTGCAAAACGAGCGCTTGCAACTGGGGCTCGACCTGACCGTGTTGGGATGGGCTTCGACAGTCACCCTCGTGGTCTTGCCCGTGGCCATCTTCATCGCGTGCCTGATCATTACACGCCGCATGCGCCTGCCCCAGATGGCATTCACTTTTGCTCTCGCCATTACGCTCATGTCGGTCATCACCCTAGATATCGTTCTCGCCCTGCCGCAGACGGCGATATTTGCGACCTAGGCCGGCGGATAGACTGGCAAGACACGGAATTCTTTGATTTTTGCCCCGTTCGAGAAGAGAAACAGCACACGTGACCAAGCCCATCGTTTTGATTGCCGAGGAACTGTCACCCGCAACGGTGGAGGCGCTCGGACCTGATTTTGACGTGCGCACGGTTGACGGAACGGACCGCGCCGCGCTTTTGGCGGCCATTGAACCAGCCGCCGCCATTCTGGTGCGCAGCGCGACACGGGTCGATGAAGAGGCCATTGCCGCTGCCCCAAACCTGAGAGTCATTGCGCGCGCCGGCGTAGGCCTGGACAACGTTGATATCAAAGCCGCCACGACCGCGGGTGTGATGGTGGTCAATGCGCCGACGTCGAACATCATTTCGGCGGCCGAGCTGACCGTGGGTCACATTCTGAGCTTGGCCCGACACATTCCGGCCGCCCACGCCGCGCTGGCTAAGGGAGAGTGGAAGCGCAGCTCGTTTAACGGCACCGAGCTGTATGAAAAAACAGTCGGCATCATTGGGTTGGGCCGAATCGGCGCCCTCATTACCGCGCGCCTGCAAGCATTCGGCACCAGGATTGTGGCCTTCGACCCCTACGTCACGTCGGCTCGGGCGCAGCAACTGGGCGTGGAACTGCTCTCTCTTGACGAGCTGCTGGCCGAGAGTGACTTCATCACGATTCACATGCCCAAGACGGCAGAAACGACCGGCATGATCGGCAAGCAGCAGCTGGCCAAGATGAAGAAGACGGCCTTCGTTGTGAACGTGGCGCGCGGGGGACTCATTGATGAAGACGACCTTTACGAGGCGCTCACCACGGGAGTTATTGCCGGAGCCGGTCTTGACGTTTTTGTGAGCGAGCCGCCCACCGGTTCCAAACTGCTCGACCTGCCCAACGTGGTCGTGACACCACATCTCGGTGCGTCGACCGACGAGGCTCAAGAGAAGGCCGGCATTTCAGTTGCGAAGTCGGTGCGGTTGGCCCTCGACGGCGACCTGGTGCCCGATGCCGTGAACGTGGCCGGCGGAATCATCGACCCCGCCGTGCGTCCGGGCATTCCGTTGATGGAAAAACTTGGCCAGGTTTTTGCAGCCCTCGCCCAGTCCAGCCCCGTCACCAGGGTCGAGGTTGAGGTGCGCGGCGAGATTGCCGAGCACGATGTCAAAGTGCTCCAGCTCGCTGCCCTCAAGGGACTCTTTACCAATGCGGTGAGCGAGACCGTGTCTTATGTCAACGCGCCCCTGATGGCCGAACAGCGTGGCATCGAAGTTCGGCTGATTGTTGAGAGCGATTCGCCCGACTTTCGCAACCTGCTCAGCATTCGCGGCGCCCTCAGTGATGGCTCGCAGGTGCAGGTGAGTGGCACGCTCGTGGGAACAAAGCAAGTTGAAAAAATTGTGGACATCAACGGCTACGCGGTCGAGGTGCCGATCGACGAACACCTGATCATCATGCAATACATCGATCGCCCGGGAATCGTTGCGGTCTACGGCAAAGAGTTTGGCGATGCCAAAATCAACATCGCAGGAATGCAGGTTGCTCGCGAGAAGCTTGGCGGTAAGGCCTTGAGCGTGCTGACGGTAGATTCGCCCGTGCCAGCAGCTCTTCTCGATAAAGTGCGCGCGGCGATTGACGCTGACGTCATGCTCGAAATCGACATCACGGAGTAACCATCATGACTGACACTCTTAAACTTGCCGTCATCCCTGGCGATGGCATCGGCGTTGACGTGATTGAACAGGCCGTGCGGGTGCTCGATGCTGTCGCCCCCGGCACCGGAGTCACGTTTGAAAAGACCCACTTCTCGCTGGGCGCCGACCGATACCTGGCGACCGGCGACGTGCTGAGCGACGACGACCTGGCCGCGATTGCAAGCCACAATGCCATCCTGTTGGGAGCCGTGGGCGGCAAGCCCAATGATCCGAACATTCCGGCCGGCATCATTGAGCGAGGGCTGTTGCTAAAACTGCGCTTTTCGCTTGACCAGTACGTCAACCTGCGGCCCACCAAGGTTTATCCGAGCATCGCCACGCCGTTGGCCGACCCGGGTGTGGTTGATTTCGTTGTTGTGCGCGAGGGCACGGAGGGCCCCTATGCCGGTAACGGCGGACGCTTCCGCGCCGATACGCCTCACGAGATTGCCACCGAAGTTTCGATCAACACGGCTCATGGTGTCGAGCGCGTTGTGCGCTATGCCTTCGCCCTTGCCGCCAAGCGCCCGCGCAAGAAGCTCACGTGGGTGCACAAGACAAACGTGATGACTAGCGCCGGCCAGTTGTGGACGCGCGTGGTCGAGGGAGTGTCGGCGGAATTTCCCGACATCGCCGTGGACTATCTGCACATTGATGCGGCGACCATCTTCTTCGTGACCGAACCGTCGCGATTCGACGTGATTGTCACCGACAACCTCTTTGGCGACATCATCACCGACCTTGCCGGTGCCATCAGTGGCGGCATTGGCCTGGCGGCGAGTGGCAACATCAACCCGGAGAACGCTTTTCCGAGCATGTTTGAGCCCGTGCACGGATCCGCTCCCGATATTGCCGGTCAACAAAAGGCCGATCCCACGGCGGCCATCCTCTCGGTCGCTATGCTGTTTGAACACTTTGGATATGCGGATGCTGCCGCACGCATCTCTGCCGCCGTCGAAGCTGACGTGGTGGATCGTGGCGCCGGAAGCCGCTCGACCAGCGAGGTTGGCGACGCCATCCTGGCTCGATTGCACTAAGAGGATTCCGGATCGTGACTCCAAAAAATTTGCCCGAGGACGACGAGACCTCCTTCGCGCTGCGCTTTGCCCTCACCCCGAGCGAGGCGATGCGTCACGAAATAGAGCGGGAAGACATTCTTGCTGATCCCGGTTTTGGCAAGCACTTCACCGACCACATGGTCACGATCGATTGGACCACTGATCAGGGGTG
>WLNS01000119.1 GCA_009699665.1 Actinomycetota bacterium | reverse complement strand
GAGGATGCGGCGCTTGATCTCGTCGGTGATATGGGGGATCACCTGGACGGTGTCACCGAGGTACTCGCCGCGGCGCTCCTTGGCGATGACCTGAGAGTAAATCTGACCGGTGGTCACGTTTGCCGCCTGCGACAGATTGATTCCGAGAAACCGCTCGTAGTGGCCGATATCGAGGTCTGTTTCGGCCCCGTCATCGGTAACGAACACTTCACCATGTTGGAACGGGTTCATGGTGCCCGGATCGACGTTGAGGTAGGGGTCGAGTTTCTGCATCACGACGCGCAGACCGCGAGCTGTGAGCAGGTTGCCCAGACTGGCCGCGGTGAGGCCTTTTCCGAGGGATGAGACCACTCCGCCGGTGACAAAAATATGCTTTGTCACTGTCTTCCCGGAAGTCTCCGCCACGGGGTTTCACTCTATCAGTGCCACCTGCCCGCGCACCGACAACATCGACCGACACGCCATAACTTCGATCAGAAAAGGTGAGGCTAGCCCTGCCCGGCGAGCGTGAGCAGTTCGCGCGCATGAGCGAGACCCGTCTCGCTGTCGGAGAGGCCGGAAAGCAAACGAGCCATTTCTGCTTCGCGCTCTTCGCCCTGAAGTCGGTACACACTGGACTCAGTGAATGACCCCGACGTGTCTTTCTGCACGTTCAGATGGTTGTTGGCGAATGCGGCTACCTGTGCCAGGTGAGTCACCACGATCACCTGTGAGCGTTGCGCGAGCCGAGCCAGTCTCTTGCCGATTTCGATGGCCGCGGCACCGCCGACACCGGCATCGATCTCGTCAAAAACAAAAGTGGGAACAGTGTCAACGGAGGCGATGACCACCTCGAGTGCCAGCATGACGCGCGAGAGTTCTCCTCCCGAAGCGCCTTTGCTGACCGGCATGGGTTCACTGCCCGGGTGCGGTCTGAGCAGAATCTCGACGGTGTCTGCGCCATGAGGCCCCGGGATCTCGAGGTGAGCTACCCGCACAAATAACTGAGCATCGGGCATGGCGAGAGCAGCAAGCTCGGTTGTGACATCCGCAGACAGGCGAACGGCCGCCTGTTCCCGCTCACCCCGAAGCTGGGTGGCCAAATCCCACACGCTTGTCTCCTGTGCTTGCACATCGGCCTGAAGCTCGTTGATGCGCTCATTGTCAGAATCGAGATCAAACAACCGGCGGCTCCCAGAATCGAGATAGG
This sequence comes from Actinomycetota bacterium, assembly GCA_009699665.1. GTDB lineage: Bacteria > Actinomycetota > Actinomycetes > Actinomycetales > Microbacteriaceae > UBA963. The sequence goes on along the minus strand of WLNS01000119.1, from coordinate 3,394 downwards.
CCAGCACGTCGTCAAGGGTGGGCCCGTAACGGCGCATCAGCAGCGCGATGTCGGCGCGACGCTGCTGAATCAGGTCGAGATCGTTGACGCCTTCTCCCTCAAGCGAGGCGAGGTGACTAGAAAGCCGGTGGGCCGCATCACCGACCTGCGCCGATAGCGCGTCGAGTGAATCGCGAATCTCGGCAAGAACGGTATCGACCTCGGCCACTCTGTCGAGCGTGCGACGAGCGGACTCGATGAGTGCCAGCGCGTCACCACCGTCGGCGCCATTGTCAGACAGGGCCTCGCGTGCCTGCGCAGTAGCGGTGCGCAGTTCTTCTGAATTCGTGAGCCGCTCGGCGAGGGCGGCCAGTTCGGCATCTTCGCCCGGTTGCGGCGCCGTGGCTTCGATTTCAGACATCGCCTGGCGAAGGTCATCGGCCTCCCGGGCGCGATTATCTCGTTCGGTGATGAGCTGTTGCAGTTCTACCTGGTTATCGTGCCACTGCCGATAGGCATGCCCATATTGTTCGATAAGTCGAGCGTGCTTCTCACCGGCAAAGCGGTCGAGCATCTCGCGCTGCGCCGACGACGATCGAAGCCGCACTTGTTCGGACTGGCCGTGCACGGCAACCAAGGCATCACCGATTTCGCCCAGTGTGCCGATGGGAGTGGACCGTCCGCAGACAACGGCACGGGAGCGGCCCTCTGTCGACACAGAGCGACCCATCAACAATTCGTTACCCTCGAGGGTGGCGCCGGCCTCTTCGACGCGCGCGCGCACGGTCTCGGGATGTTCGAGCAGCCAACGCCCCTCGACCCACGCCTGGTGAGATCCCGAACGAACACGAGCGGTCTCGGCGCGTTCGCCACGCAGCAACCCCAAGGCCGTGACAACCATGGTCTTGCCCGCGCCCGTCTCGCCCGTAATGGCCGTAAAGCCCGGACCTAACGGCAGATGCGCTTCGGCAATAACCCCCAAATCACGGATGCGGATTTCGTCAATCATCGGACATTCCGCTGCCCTTGGGCCCGCGCCATCCCATCACGGGCAGGTCAAACTTGTCGACGAGTCGGTCGGTGAAGGTTCCGTCGTGCATACGCGCCAGTGTGATGCAGACGTCCGACGTTGTGACCACGACGCGCGAGCCGGACTCGAGTTCAAACGTTCGGCGTCCGTCGCAGGTCAACATGCCGGGCGCAGCGTGAGCGGCGATATCGACGGCGATGGTCGATCTGGGACCGGTAACCAGGGGCCGTGCAAACAGGGCGTGCGCCGACAGGGGAACCACGACGAGAGCGTTCACACTGGGCCACACCACTGGTCCGCCGGCCGAAAAGGCGTACGCCGTTGACCCCGTCGGCGTCGCAATGACGACGCCGTCACAACCGAATGATGAGAGCGGACGCCGGTCGACTTCGATGACAACCTCCAGCATGCGGCTGGCAGATTTTTCGATCGCCGCCTCGTTCAGCGCCCACGTCTCAAAAACGACTTTTGCCCCTTGTTTCACGCGAACGCGCAGAGTGGCCCGCTTTTCAATGGCGTAGTCCCGCGCCAAGACGCGAGTAATGGTTTCGGTCAGACCCGAGCGTTCGGCCTCAGCAAGAAACCCGACGCGGCCCAAATTGACGCCGACGAGCGGAATGTCTGCCCCATAGAGAACCTCTGCGGCGCGAAGGATGGTGCCGTCGCCGCCCAAGACGATGGCGCACTCAACGTCAGAAACGTCTACCTGCGAACCGAGCACCGCTAGGTCGGCCAGGTCGGGTGCAACGGCCACCACGGCATCACGCTCGGTGTCGCGAAGCACGGCGATTGCACCGGCGCTGCGCAGCAGGCGGCACACCTCAGCGGATGCCTCGAGCGAATCGGGCTGCGCGGTGTGTGACACCACGAGAAAGTTACGGACCATACTCACGCTAAGACTCCGGCCACCCGATGGACTGTGTCTACCCATTCTGACGGATTTCGTCCCGCCGCGTTACTGAGCCAGACCAGATACTCGTGGTTTCCGTGTCCGCCCAGTATTGGGGAAGGAATGAGGCCGGCAGCGCCGAGGCCCACGTCGAACGCCGACCAGAACACCGCCGTGATCGCATCCTCGCGCAACGCAGGATTTGTGACGATACCTTCGCGGATTCCGGTGCGACCGACTTCGAACTGTGGCTTGATGAGCAGAACGAAATCAGCATCCGGCGCCGTGGACTGCAGGGCGGGCATGACGTGAGTTAGCGAAATGAACGACAGGTCAGCCACAACGATCTCGGGCACAAAACGCGCACCAACGAGTGCGTCGAGGTTTGCGGCGGTCAGGCCCTTGGCGTTCACGCCCTCGACGACGTGCACCCGATCGTCACTGCGGATTCCCGCGCTGAGTTGCGCGCGACCCACGTCAAGGGCGACGACCTCACGCGCACCCCGCTCGAGCAGCACCTGAGTAAATCCGCCCGTGGATGCTCCCACGTCGAGCGCGCGCTTGCCCGCGATAGCAATATCAAAAGCATCAAGGGCGGCAATCAACTTGTGGGCGCCGCGGCTGACGTAGTGGTCCAATCCTTCAACGGCAATGGCTGTTTCTGCACCCACGCGATGTGCGGGCTTGATGACTTGCTTTCCCGAAACGCGCACGCGACCGGCCTCGATGAGCTCTTGCGCGTGAGTCCGCGAACGGGCCAGACCGCGAGCGGCACACTCGACGTCGAGACGTGAGTCTTCGCCGCTCACACAGACCTCACGAACGTGATGCGTCGCCACCTTCGAGCCGCTGGCGCAGTTCGTCGTAAATCGCGCCGTATCCCGCTGCGCGCTGCGTCAGCGATTCTCCCTCGACCACGGATAGCCGCGACAAGAGTGCCTCATCGGCACCCGTCGTCTGCTCGCTGTTCATGACTAAACGTTAGCGCACGGCTCGTCAGCCGGGTGAGTAGACGGCCTCGGGAACGGAGAAGGCAAAAATGGCCCGGCCGCTGCGCCAGATGAGTTGACAGCCGGCACGCAAGAGGTCGTTGCCCACCCCCGGCTCGACAATCACGACCGTCGTATCGTCCGGTGCGAGCCGGACGGTCGCCGTGCCTACGGTCACCGTGCCATTCTTTGCGACAGTGGTTGCGGGATACGGCAAGAAAAGTTCGCGCAGGTCACCCAAGATCATGTCGGGTCGCTGACCTTCGCCAGCAGCGAGAAGCTGCTTGGGCCCGTCGATACCCGTGAGAACGATGGCGGATCGCATGCCCGCGCGCGTTGCGCCCAAAATATCCGTGTCTAATCGGTCTCCCACGTACAGGGCAGTCTCGATCGTGAATCGACGTCGCGCTTCGGAGAAAATAGCGACCTCGGGTTTACCCGCAACCACCGGCATGCGTCCCACAGCCAGATGAACCGCCGAGACCAGAGTCCCATTTCCCGGAGCCG
>WLNS01000118.1 GCA_009699665.1 Actinomycetota bacterium | reverse complement strand
CCCCTGCCATCGGAATAGGGACTCAATTACGCCACACCACCAACTTCTCGAACTGGGGAGCCAACGGAATATGAGTTCTTTCATAACGCGCGTTGAATGTTGGACTCCGCCGATTTAGGGAAAACCCTCAAGGTGGGGAGGGCCTGGTTTCGCGGCCTAAGCCGCAGTCGCAGTCACGTCGGGGGTCGGAATCATCGTCGAGGAAGGCGTCGGTAACGGCGCTACCATGCCCGCATCGAGCGCCTTGGCCGCGGCCAAAAAGTTATGCACAAACATGGGGTCGTTCACGAGGCAGACGAGTTGGCCAGCAAAGACCAGAATCGACGTCACCGCCCAGCCCACAATCGGCACCCAGAAGGCGAGTTTGCGATCCGAGATGCGCCGCACGGTCAGCCACACCGTGAGGCCAAAGATGAGGCCCTCGACCGTGATGATGATCATGCCCATCGGCTGCGCCAAGCCTTTGTCGGTGTATGTCATCTGCGCAAACTCGGGCATCTGCTTGTGCAGCTCAGTTAAGAGCCGGTTGAGCGTGAGCGGCAGGCTGAGGTAGTCGCTCAGAGAGCCGAAGATGCTAAAAAGACCCACCACGAGCAGCGCAATGGCCACCACGCGGTCAAACCCGCGACGTGGCTCTGGCGTCATAGAAGCCAGCGCTCCCTTGTTCGCGCGTTGCGCGTCGCGGCCGGGCTTGGGTGGTTTCGCCGGACGTTTGTTGGGTGCGTCAGACGGGTTATCGTTCGTCACGCGCTACTTACCGGAGTGTCCGGCAGAGCCCAGCTCTTGCGCGGCAACGACAACCCGGGCGGCCATAACCGACTCAGCGATCTTGCCCCACGCGCGAGGATCGTAGATCTTCTTATTGCCCACTTCGCCATCGACCTTGAGCACGCCGTCGTAGTTCTTAAACATGGTGTCGGCAATTGAGCGTGTGAACGCATACTGCGTGTCAGTGTCGATGTTCATCTTGATGACGCCGTTTGACACGGCCTCGGCAATCTCGGCGTCGGTCGACCCCGATCCGCCGTGGAACACCAGGTCGAACGGCTTGTCGCCGGTGCCAAACTTTGCCTTCACGCCCTCTTGGATTTCTTTGAGCAGTTCGGGACGCAGCTTTACGTTGCCGGGCTTGTAGACACCGTGCACGTTGCCGAACGTCATGGCGGCCATGTAGCGACCGTTCTCGCCGAGGCCGAGCGCCTCGACGGTGGCGATGGCGTCTTCGACGGTCGTGTAGAGGTTTTCGTTGATGTCGTGACTCACGCCGTCTTCCTCGCCACCAACGACGCCGATTTCAACTTCGAGAATCGCGTTTATCGCGCGTGTCTTTGCCAGCATCACCTGGGCGATCTCGAGGTTCTCTTTTAGCGGCACGGCCGAGCCGTCCCACATGTGTGACTGAAAGAGGGGCTCACGACCCGCTTTGATTTCTTCCTCGCTGGCCGCGATGAGCGGATTGACGAACGAGTCGAGGGCGTCTTTGGGGCAGTGGTCGGTGTGCAGCGCCACCGTGATGGGGTAGGCCGCAGCAACCTCGCGAGCGAACCGCGCAAAGGCGATCGCGCCGGTCGCCCGAGCCTTGACGGTGTGCCCCACGAAGTAGTCGGCACCTCCCGTTGTCACCTGAATGATGCCGTCAGAACCGGCCTCGGTGAGCCCCTGCAGAACGGCGTTCAGCGTCTGCGAACTCGAGACGTTGATGGCCGGGTAGGCAAAGCCGCTGGCCTTGGCGCGGTCAATCATTGCGGCGTATTGGTCGGGGGTGGCGATGGGCATCAGGACTCCTCGTGGGCGAGCACGGTCGCACTCACGACCGCATCCAGTCTAATCAAGCCAAACGAGGGCAGATAAAGTGAAGGCATGACTAATTCTGCGGGCCCTCTCAGCGTTCATCCCGATCGAAACCTTGCGATGGAGTTGGTTCGCGCCACCGAAGCCGCCGCTATTCGCGCCTACCCCTTTATTGGCCGGGGTGACAAGAACGGCGCAGACGGGGCTGCGGTTGACGCCATGCGCGCGTTTTTGAACACGGTCGATTTTGCCGGCACCATCGTCATCGGCGAAGGAGAGAAAGATGATGCTCCTATGCTCTTCAATGGCGAATCGGTGGGAACGGGCAATGGCCCCGCGTGCGACATCGCCGTCGATCCCATCGACGGAACCAGTCTCACGAGCGCGGGCCGCCAGAACGCTATCTCGGTCATAGCCGCGTCTGACCGTGGCACCATGCTCGACGCGTCATCCGTTTTCTACATGGACAAACTCGTGGCGGGGCCCGAGGGTGTGGGCGTGCTCGACATTCGCCAGTCGATTGCCGAGAACATTCGTGCGCTCGCCAAGGCGAAAGGCAAGCAGGTGGGTGAGATTCTGGTCGCTGTGCTTGATCGCCCGCGGCACGAGGGCATCATCCAAGAGATTCGCGATGCCGGCGCGGGAACCCGTCTGCTGCTCGACGGCGACGTGGCCGGTGGCATCAACGCGGCCCGCGAAGAAGCGCGCATCGATATGTGCATCGGCATCGGCGGCAGCCCCGAGGGTATCGTCACGGCCTGTGCTATCAAGGCTCTGGGTGGATTTATTCAGGGCCGCCTGGCCCCCAAAGACGATGACGAAGCCCAGGGGGGCATCGACGCGGGCCTCAAGATGGACTACGTCTATGAGGCCAACGAGCTGGTGAACAGCGACAACACGTTCTTTGTGGCCACGGGCGTGACCGACGGTGCCCTGGTCGGCGGTGTGCGTCGCGAGGGGCCCATCATTCGCACCGACAGCATCATCATGCGCAGTAAGTCGGGCACCATCCGCCGCGTGCAAGCCGACTACCTCGCCGAGCGCTGGGCCTAGGCAAAAGCCCGATTGTCTTCAGTTCTGTGCGGGCACGCGACGTGAGATTTTTTGCGGAACGGCGCTGAGTTCATCCTCAATCATGCGCCCCCTGCCCAAGACGATGGCGGCGGGTATCACGCAGACGGCAATCGCCATCATAAAGATCAAGAAGGCCGTCCAGCCGCCCGTCACCTCGTGCAGCACGCCAACAATGAGCGGGCCAAAGAGGGCGGCCCCGTAGGCGCCCATCTGCGAGAAGCCACTCACCTGCAGCGAGGCACCCGTTGACTTGGTGCGCAGGTTCATGAGCGTCAGTGTGAGCGGAAAGATCAGTCCGCCGAGGCCAAGAGAAACTATCCACAGACCGGTGACGAAGTGAGGCCACAGCAAGAGGCCCAGGTAGCCCGTGACGTGAAAGACCGCCGACGCGTAGACGAAGATATCCGTGCGGGGCAAACGTCGCACCATGGTGGGAATAATGAGTGCCACAGGAAATCCCGTGATGGCAAAGAGGGCCAGGAACAGTCCGGCGGTGGCCGGTGTGACGCCGGCGATACCTATCATGGCCGCGGGAATCCACGCATTGACGATGTAGCCGTTGAGTGACGACACCGCGAGTGTGAGGGTGATGGCCACGGCAGTGGGCGAGCGCCACAGGTTGAGCCGCACCCGATTGTGCCGCCCGAGATGGTCGATGCCGTTGGTCTCGCGTCGGTCTCGACGCAGTTGTGCCAGCCACGGCAGGAACGCGATTCCCGTGACCACGGCCCACGTCACCAGCTCCCAGCGCCAGCCCACGGCATCGCCCAGCGGGTAGGCAACGAACGGGGGAATAGCCGCGCTCAACGTCATGGCACTCACATAAACCCCGGTGATCAGGCTGATGCGATCGGGAAAGTACTTCTTGATTGCCGGCGGCAACAGCACGTTGCCCATGCCGACTCCGAAGAGGGCCACCGATGTGCCCACGGCGAGCCCCACCCAGTCGTGCGAGAAGACCCGAATGAGTTGGCCGGCCAGGCTAAACACCAGACTGACGATGAGCCCCCACTCGATGCCGATGCGGCGACCGATGCGGGGTGTTACCAGGGAGGCAATCGCGAAGCATGCGGGCGGGATGGCGCCGATGATGCCGATGGCCAACGTGGGCACGGCGAACTCGTTATTGATGAGCGCGAAGATGGGCGACAGCGATCCGGGCAGGGTGCGCAAATTGAACGCCACCATGACGACGCCGATGAGTGCCAGCGTTCGACCGGCCCAGACGGGACGGGGCACGAGTTTTGCGACAACATCAGACATGTTCTCTCATCATGCCCGAAGCTGCGGGTCTATTCGTCGCTGGTGAGTTCTTCTTTGCGAAATCCCTCGGTGGCCGACGAGATGGCGGGCACCTCTTTGAGCGTGATGTTCGGATCCATGCCGGGGAACTTTTTGGCCGTGGTGAGCATGTTGCGCTCGAGCGAGCCGGCGAACTCGTTGTAGCTCTTGACCGCCTTGTCGAGGGCTGAGCGAAGCGAATCGGCGTGACCGGCCACCACGCCCACGCGCTTGTAGAGCTCTTGGCCCAACTTGATGATCTCGGTGACCTGCTCGGCTGCCACTTGCTGACGCCAGCTGTAGGCAACGGTCTTGAGCACGGCCCACAGGTTGACGGGTGATGCCAGCGCCACGCGCTTGGTAAACGCGTACTCGAGAATAGTGGGATCGAGTTCGAGGGCCGCCGAAAGCAGTGACTCGCTGGGCACAAAGGCGATG
>WLNS01000117.1 GCA_009699665.1 Actinomycetota bacterium | reverse complement strand
GCCGCTTCGAGTCGACGAACAAATTCGTTGGTCACGGCCCGTGTTGACGCGGTCCATACCGAACCGGGCGTGGGATTCAGCGGGATCGGGTTGACGTGCACCCAGCCGCGGCCGCGCGCGTTCAACTTCTCGCCGAGCAGGTCGGCACGCCAGCCATGGTCGTTCATATCTTTGATCAGCGCGTACTCTATTGACACCCGGCGTCCCGTTTTTTCGAAATAGGAACGGGCGACATCCAATATCTCGTCGACTTTCCAGCGCGAGTTTACGGGAATCAGTTCGTCGCGAAGATCGTCGTCGGGTGCGTGAAGAGACAGGGCAAAGGTAAGCGGCAGGCCCTCATCAGCGAGTCGGGTGATGCCCGGTGCCAGGCCCACGCTAGAGACAGTGATGTTGCGCGCCGACATGCCCAGTCCGTTCGGCTGGGGTTCGAGCATGCACCGAATCGCACGCATCAGCCTGTTGTAGTTGGCCAGGGGCTCCCCCATGCCCATAAAAACGATGTTGCTCACGCGTTCGGGCGTCGTCTCGTCGGGTCGCTTGCCGCCGAGCTCGCCTTCGGCAATCGCCCGGTTAGCGCGCACGATTTGGTCGACGATTTCGGCCGACGACAAATTGCGTGTCAGGCCGGCCTGCCCGGTGGCGCAGAAGGGGCAGTTCATGCCACATCCCGCTTGTGACGACACACAGAGCGTAATGCGTCCCGGGTAACGCATGAGCACGGACTCGACGAGCGCTCCGTCGAATAGGCGCCACAAAAACTTGATGGTATCGCCCTTGTCAGTTTGAAGGCGCCGCACCTCAGTGAGAAGCCGGGGCAGGCAGGACGAAACGAGCGCCTCACGGCCATCGGCCGGCAGGTCTGTCATCTCTTCGGGTGACGACGTGAAGTGTGTGAAGTAGTGCGTGGCAATCTGTTTGGCTCGAAACTTTGGCAGACCCAGGTCGGTCACGGCCGACTCGCGTTCCGCCGGTGTGAGGTCGGCGAAGTGTCGCGGCGGTTTGGCACCGCGCGGTGCATCAAACTGCAACAGCGGCTTGCCCGAAGCATCCGTGCGTTGCGCCCAGCCTTCAGCACGAGGGCGAATCTGTAAAGTCTTTCGTTCGCCGCTCATACCTCAAGGCTATCTGCTGCCACGAAACGGAATGTTGCCGCGGCAGCCGAAAGAAAAGCGGGGCATGTCGGCGAGCCGACCTGCCCCGCTCAACGAAGGGTGATTTAGAACGGAGCCCCGACGGCTGTCGCCCAGTCGTGGTTGACGTGGAATTCGCCAGCCTGCGTAACGCTTAAGAAAACAACGGTCGCCGGCTCACGGTTGCCATTAGCGGGATCAATGGTGACCGATCCCGTTGCACCCTGCCAGTCGACCACCTTGTTGAGATAGGCGGTCAGCGCGGCAGAATCTGTGCCCTTCGTCGATGCCATGGCGGCCGCCAACAGATTCAGCGAATCGTAGGTGTAGGGCGACCACGTTCCGGGAGCTTCGCCAAACTTCTTGGTGTAGTCCAGAACAAACTGTGATCCCTTGGGGAAGTCGGTAGGACTCGGCACGCCCACGAGCGTGCACGCCATTGCCACCTCAACCGACCCCGCGTTGGTGATGTATCCGGGGTCGTATGAGCCGTAGTCGAGCACGCACGGTTGCGGAACCTGGAGGGCATGAATCTCTTGGGCCAGTAGGGCGCCCTCGGGGAAGTAAGTCGCGCCGTAGATGACATCGGCGCCGGATTGCGACGCTGCGGTAACCGCAGCCGTGTAATCTGCTTCACCAGGATTAATGGCCGTGAAGGCGGGAACGGTAACGCCGTCTTTTTCAAGCTGCGCCTTCAGCGTCTCGGCGATGCTCTTTGTGTATTCGGCCGAATCGTCGTAGATGATGGCCACACTCTTGGCGCCGAGCCACGTCTTGAGTCCGGTCGCTGCGACGGGAGCGATCTGATAGTCCATCGGCTGAAGCGTGAACCCCATCGAGTTGGTCTTGCTGTTTGAGGTCAGCCGAATGGGCAAGACTCCGGCAGCCTGATAAAGCGGAAGCGTTTTGATTCCCACACCCGAGTTATACGGCCCGACAACACCGTCAAGTCCGTCGGCAATCGCCGCCGTGGCCGCCGCTACGCCTGTGTCAGGATCGGCTGCGTCATCGATGGGCACAATTGTGATCGTGCGTCCGTTCACACCACCGGCGGCGTTAAGCTCGTCGGCAGCGATTTGAGCTCCATTGAGCATGCCCACACCGGTGACGGACTGGTCGCCACTGAGAGGGGCCTCGACTCCGATACGGATGGGGTCAGAACTGCCCCCTGAGGAGCAACCCACTAGAGCGACAGCTGACAAACCGACAAGGACAGTTGAGGCGACGACGCGCGATAGTTTATTCACGCGCCAATCCTATTGAGCGCCGTGATGCCCAACAAACTGACACACCTCATACGCCGTCCAAAATGTGCAACATTCTCGGCGCTCGAGGACGAGGCGGAGAGGGCGCGATTCACCTACGCGTTTATTTTGCCGGAAACCGAGGCGGGTGAGTGCCGGACAACTGCTCGATAATGCGCACCACCTGATGGCTGTAGCCGTACTCGTTGTCGTACCAGACATAGACCACAGCGTGATTGTCACGCGAAATTGTCGCCAAACCGTCGACAATGCCGGCGCGAATGGAACCCAAGAAATCGGTAGAGACAACCTCGGGTGACTCGATGTAATCAATCTGCTGGCGCAGCCCCGTGTGCAGAGACGCCTCACGCAAGTAAGCGTTGAGTTCTTCGCGATCAACTGGCTTACTCAGAGTGAGATTGAGAATAGCCATTGACACGTCCGGCGTCGGCACGCGAATGGCGTTACCCGTGAGCTTTCCCTCGAGCGCGGGGATTGCCTTGGCGACCGCCTTCGCCGCACCCGTCTCGGTGAGCACCATGTTGAGCGCCGCCGAGCGTCCCCGCCGGTCGCCCCTGTGCATATTGTCAATCAGGTTTTGGTCGTTCGTGTACGAGTGAACCGTTTCAACGTGTCCGTATTCAATGCCGTACTGATCGTGGATCACTTTCAACACGGGAGTGATGGCGTTCGTTGTGCACGAAGCGGCCGAGAGAATCGTGTCGGCGTCGGTGATGGTGTCGTTGTTGATGCCATAAACAATGTTCTTGAGCGCACCCTTGCCGGGCGCCGTCAGCAAGACCCGTGTGGCGCCCGGAGACGAAAGGTGCTGGCGCAACCCCTCGTCGTCGCGCCAGTTGCCGGTGTTGTCGACAATGAGGGCATCCTTGATGCCCCACGCTGTGTAGTCAACATCCGCCGGGTTGTTGGCATAAATAACTTGTATCGGATGCCCGTGTGCGGTGATGATGTTCTTCTCGGAATCGAGCGTTATCGTGCCCTGAAACGGCCCATGGATCGAGTCGCGGCGCAGCAAACTTGCCCGCTTAACGAGGTCGTTGGCGCCGCCCTCGCGCACGACGATGGCGCGAAGTTGAGGGCCGCGACCATTTTCTGACTTTGCCAACAGTATTCGCGCGAGCAGCCGGCCGATGCGCCCAAAACCGAAGAGCACCACATCAGAGGAGTCGTCGTCGGTTGCCGCGCGACCCTGGCCAGCCACGGAACCCAACATCTGGGCGGCAAACTGCGCAAGCGAATCCTGAGTCTTCGACGTGCGCCACGCGGCAATCACCGCGCCCAGATCAACGTTCGCCGCCCCCGGATTGAGCGCCAACATGGCGGAGAGCAGTTCAAGAGTTTGTTCGACGTCAAGCTCTTGCCCGCCAGCGTGCCGTGCAAAGCGGTGGGCCTTGAGCAGTTGTTCAGGAGAACTGCCGATAAGTGTTCGCCCGTGAATGTGCGTCACCACACCGTTATCGCGGTAGAGGCTGCCGACAACGGGGATAATTCTTTCGGCTACCGACAGGCGGTTGTGATGGCTCGCGGGCGACGTCTGAGACATAGAGCTCCTTGTAGGGTGTTTCCGGCCGAGGCAGCCGCTGTGATCAGCGGAGAAAAGCAACGACTCTCAGAATATGGGAACCCGCGGGGCACGGGTGAATCAAACCGCACTCCCCTATACTCAGCCCAAGAGCCAGCGCGGCTCATGAGAGGTGATGTGATCACCATGGCAAACAAAGACACGAAGCGCCCCAATGGCAAGACGGCTGCGGCGAAAACTCTGAAGGAGAAGCGCGCCGACAAGAAAGACAAGGCCGACGCAAAAGCCAAGTACAAAGAGGTTTAGACCTCACTCTTCACAAAAAACTCCCCGGCCGTGGCCGGGGAGTTTTTTCGCTTCGTGGATTAAGGAAGCATCACCGAGTCGATGACGTGAATCACGCCGTTGTCGCAGACGAGGTCTGCCGTGACCACCTTGGCGCCGCCAATGGTGACTCCGTCGGTCGCGTCAATCACGAGGTCGCCACCATCGAGGGGTGTGGCCGTCGTCAGTGCGGCTGCGTCTGCAGCCATGACGGTGCCGGCTACTACGTGGTGCTTGAGGATCGTGGTCAGCGCCGGGATGTCATTGAGGAGTCCCTCAACGGTGCCAGCAGGAAGCTTGGCGAATGCCTCATCGGTCGGTGCAAAGACGGTGAACGGGCCAGGACCCGAAAGTGTCTCGGCCAGGTTGGCAGCCGT
>WLNS01000116.1 GCA_009699665.1 Actinomycetota bacterium | reverse complement strand
CGCCACCGCCCAAAATGGCGACGCGGTTCGGAACGTAGTCCATCAGCAGGGCTGTTTCACTCGTGATAACTCGGCCCCCAATGTCTAAGCCGGGCAGCGACTTTGAGTACGAGCCGGTGGCCAACACAATGTTTGTGCCCGTGAGGGTGCGATCGCCGACGGTCACCGTGGTTGGCGATGTGAGCATGCCGCGGCCCTCAATGACCTCAATCCCGCGCTGCTTGATAAGGCCCTGCAAGCCCTTGAATTTTTTCGAGACAATGTTGTCTCGGTAGGCATTGACGCCCACCATGTCTACGCCCTTGAATTCCGCCAAAATGCCGTATTCGGCCGACTCGCGCGTGACGTCGGCGACTTCAGCCGCGTGCAGCAATGCCTTGGTCGGAATGCACCCGCGATGCAGGCATGTTCCGCCAAGCTTGTCGGCTTCGACGAGAGCGACCGACATGCCGAGCTCGGTTGCGCGAATTGCGGCGGCGTATCCGCCACTTCCGCCGCCGAGAACAACGAGGTCAAATGAATCTTGAGACACGAAAACTACTCCTTGACGTCATGGAGAGTGGGCATCGTGACCTCGGACAATCCCGGTGCCACGCACACACGTTGCGTCATTGAGACTACTACTTACCGGCCAGCAGCTCGGCGAACGAGATGAGGCTTCGCGTGGTGGTCCCGGTTGGCCCGGTGCCGGTAAAGCCATACGGCGAGGCTGCGTTGTTGGCTGCGCTGGCCAGGTCCAGATGAATCCACGGAATTTGCGGGGCATCGATATGTCCCGAGGTGCGGCCAACAAACTCACGAAGGAAGGCTGCCCCCACCAACATTCCGCCGGCAGTGTTTCCCGGCTTCGCATTGGCAATGTCGGCAATGTCAGATTTGAGAATTGCTCGACTCTCCTCGGGAATGGGCATGGGCCAAACATTTTCGCCACATTCGCGCGCAACTTCCACGAGCCGGGAAATTTCTTCGGCTGATCCCATGGCTCCGACGTGTCGAGTTCCCAAGGCGACCTTCGCCGCTCCGGTCAACGTTGCCAGATCGATGATGAGGTCGGGGGTTTCTTCACTCGCGGCAACTAGCGCATCGGCGAGAACCAGACGTCCTTCAGCATCGGTGTTGAGCACCTCAACCGTTTTTCCCCCACGAATGGTCAGCACGTCGTTCGGCCGCATTGCCGATCCGCTCGGCATATTCTCGGCGAGGGCCAGCCACGCCGTCACACGAATCGGAACTCCCTGTTGGGCAATGGCGCGGAGCACCGCTGCCGCTGTCGCGGCGCCGGTCATGTCGTACTTCATGCCGACCATGCCGAGGGGGGTTTTGAGGGAAAGCCCGCCCGTATCAAAAGTGATGCCTTTGCCCACGAGTGCGAGATGAACTTTTGCGCCAGCCGGGTTGTACCTCAGCCTCATGAGGCGTGGCGGTCGGATCGACCCCTGACCCACTCCGATAATTCCGCCGAAGCCTTCTGCCGCGAGCTTTTTCTCGTCCCAGATTGAGACGGATACCGGCAGGCCCTTGAGGTTCGCGCGAACACGACTCACGAATGTTTCTGGGTACAGGTCCATCGCGGGAGTATTGACCAGGTCTTTAACGAGCGAGACCGCCTCTGCTCGAGCGCGCAGTCGTGCAAGCTCGTTTTTCTCAAGAGTTGCGGTGGTGGTCACGTGCACGCGAGACACGCGCACGGGTGCTGGTTTTGCGGCGACCTGTGACCGCGATCCTTTGTAGGTCGTGAATGTATAGGACCCGAGGAGTGCCCCTTCGACAAGGGCGATGGCCGTCTCTTTATCGTTGAGGCCGAGGGCGAAATCCAGGGTCTCCGAGCCCGTCAGCTGGCGCAGAGCCGCGCCGGCAGCCAACCGCACAGTCTCGGCGGATGGTGCCGACGACGAGGCAGAACCAAGCCCGATGAAGGCGATGGCCTGGCGGGGGTCCCTCGGGTCGGCCGCTCGCGTCACCGAGTCGGTTGATGAAGCAGGGGCAACGGCATCGAGGATGTCGCTGAGGTAGTGCAAGCTCTGGTCGGCGTGCAGGGTTCGTTGAAGACCGTCGCCCGATACCCCGACCACACGAATGGCTTTGGTGTCGCTGAGATGTGGAGACATTTGCACTTCAGGCATTTTCACGTGCTCATGCTAGCCGTGTGCCGAGGGCGAACATCACAGGGACGTGCCCCCAACGCGCGTAAACTCAAGGCATGTCGCTAGACGCCCTGTTTACGTTTAACGTCGATGTGGCAGACGTGCCGCGGGGGCTGCCCCTTGTTGCGGGCCTCACCGGCTTTACTGACTCGGGAAATACGGTCTCGCAGTTTACGGACTACATCCTTGACACGCTAGACAGTCGCGTGGTGGGGGAGTTCGATCACGATCAGTTGCTCGACTATCGAGCGCGTCGTCCGGTCATCTACTTCGATCAAGACCACCTCACTGGCTATGAGCCTCCGCGTCTCGCGCTATATCTGGTCAAAGACGAGATTGGGAGATCTTTTCTCTTCTTGACCGGCTATGAGCCTGACTTTCGTTGGCAGGCTTTTTCCGACGCGGTCCTCGAGCTAGCCCGAATGCTTGACGTGGCCTCGATGACCTGGGTGCATGCCATTCCCATGCCGACACCCCACACCCGTCCCATCGGCGCAACGGTGAGCGGAAGTCGCGACGACCTCATCTCAGCGCACTCCGTTTGGCGTCCACACACGCAAGTACCGGCCACGGCCATGCATTTGGTTGAGTTCCGAATGCATCAGCGTGGTGACGATGTCGTCGGTTTCGTTTTGCTGGTTCCGCACTATTTGGGCGATACGGAATTCCCGGCGGCAGCTATCAAGGCGCTCGAAGTTATCTCTCTGGCAACCGGACTGATTTTTCCCACGGACCGATTGCGTGAGGAATCGCGAGAATTCCTCGCCAAAATCGATGAACAGAAAAACTCGAATGAGGAACTTTCGAAACTGGTCGTAGCTCTCGAAGAGCGCTACGACAAATACATGGAAGAGAACGCCGTTCGACTGTCGCACCTCGATGACTCAGGTCCGCTGCCATCTGCCGACGAGATTGCGGCTGAACTTGAGAAATTTCTCGCCATGAAACGGTCGACCGAAGATTCCGCGGGCGATTCGTTGTTCGATTCATAACGATTCACTGAATTCTGCCACCGGGGGACAGGCCGACCCCTTGGGGCATTGCCCACCGGGACTCGCGGTGTGCGTTCGAGGCTCTTCGCCATGCAAGAATAGAGGCAGGACCCATCACTTCCCCGCACAGGGGACTTGACATGGGTCCTCGTAGTGGGTCGGACTGACATCTGGCCTGAGCGTGAAGGAGACATAGGGTCGCATGGCATTGTTTGGTCGGCGTAATAAGCCTGAAGCGGAGTCTTCACAATCGAGCGTTACTCCTGTAAAAAAGACGGCGCGGGCTCGCAGCTCTGCCACGGCCACGACCATAGCGGCCACATCGACACCGAAGTCGCCTGCGCGACCTGTCGCAACGAAGGCTGCCGCGAAGACCCCGGCTGTCAAGACCCCGGCTGTCAAGACCCCTGGGGTAAAGGCCACTTCCGGCAAGACTCCTACCGCGAAGGCTCCCACTCAGGCCGCTTCCGCCAAGGTTGCCGCGACGAAGGCGCCGGGCAAGGCCTCCGCGGCCAAGACTCCTGCCGTAAAAGCTCCCGCAACCAAGACTCCCGCAGCCAAGACCCCCGCAGTTAAGACTCCCGCAGCCAAGGCTCCTGCGACGAAGGTCGCTGCGAAGGCTGCTGCGACGAAGGCTGGGCCCGCTAAAGCGGGCAAGGCTTCGGTTTCGACACAGGTCATCGCTGGCGATGGGACTGAGGTTGTGCCTGATGATCTCGCTCTCCCCATTGCCGACTTAGGCGATGACACCGAGGACGTTGTGGTCGTTGATGTCGTTGATGTCGTTGTGGATGACACTGAGATCTCGGGTGACGATGACTCCGAGGACGGCGAAACGCGGTCGAAGGTTCTTGACGAACCCGTGCCGACGGGCGCGATTGTGCTCAGCATGTCCGATGACGAAGACGACGTGCCCGTCTACTCCTCTCTTATTACGGGCGCAACGGCAGATCCGGTCAAGGACTATCTCAAACAAATCGGAAAAGTACCCCTGCTCAATGCCGCCGAAGAGGTCGAATTGGCCATGCGCATTGAAGCGGGCCTCTTTGCCGAGGACAAGCTCGCTACGACCAGCCGAATTGAGAAGCAGCTCAAGCGTGAACTCATGTGGGTTGCTCGCGACGGTCAACGTGCCAAGAGCCATCTCTTGGGCGCAAACCTTCGACTTGTCGTCTCGCTCGCCAAGCGCTACACCGGTCGAGGAATGCAATTTCTCGATCTCATCCAGGAGGGAAACCTGGGGTTAATTCGAGCTGTTGAGAAGTTCGATTACACCAAGGGATTTAAGTTTTCGACCTATGCAACCTGGTGGATTCGTCAGGCCATCACACGTGCCATGGCAGACCAGGCCCGCACGATTCGTATTCCCGTGCACATGGTTGAGGTCATCAACAAGTTGGCGCGCGTGCAGCGTCAAATGTTGCAAGACCTGGGACGCGAGCCAACTCCTGAAGAACTTTCGCGCGAACTCGATATGACGCCAGAAAAGG
>WLNS01000115.1 GCA_009699665.1 Actinomycetota bacterium | reverse complement strand
CTCAGCGGCACGACGGTCGTAAGCCTCGCTTGTTGCTTTGGCGTAACCATCCGAAGACTCCATTTTTTCTTCGACCTCGACGGCCACATATTCGCCACCGATGGAGCGCACCTGGTCGGCCACTTCTGGGCGGGGATCCGTGGCGCGCACGATCGCGCCCATGCTCGACGCGGCGCCAATGGCCGCTAGCCCAGCCACACCCGCACCGGCGACCAAAACCTTCGCGGGCGGCACTTTTCCGGCCGCCGTGACCTGGCCGGTAAACAGGCGTCCAAATTCGTGAGCGGATTCAATCACGGCCCGGTATCCGGCCAAATTGGCCATCGAACTGAGAACATCCATCGATTGAGCGCGCGAAATGCGGGGAACAGCATCTAGGGCAAGCGCAGTGATGTCGCGCTCTGCCAGCGAGTCCAGCAGCTCGGGGCGAAGGGCCGGACTGAGCAGGCTAATCAACGTCGTTCCAGACGTGAGTTTGCCGATCTCACCGGGAGTGGGGGCGTTCACCTTGAGCACAATGTCGCACGACCAGGCTTCGGCCGCGCCAACCATGCGGGCGCCCGCCAGTTCATACTGTGCATCAGGAAAAGCAGACCGCGACCCGGCTCCCTGCTCGACAACAACCTCATACCCGAGGGCGAGCAACTTGCCCACCGTGTCGGGAGTCGCCGCCACGCGCGTATCGCCGGAGCCCTCGCTGACAATTCCCAGACGCGCCATAATGCCGAGCTCCTATCGGTCTCACAACAATGCCCGGAGGCGTGCGCCTCTCGGGCATATCTATCGGTTTTTCGTCGGACAAGCTCGTGTTCAACTGTGCAATGCCCGGAACGTTTTTCGCTTATTTACCCCGGAAGGGGCCACGAGTCTGGCGCAATTTTCATCGTGCCTTTCTCCTCACCAACTATAGAAGAAAACGTCTCCCCCTTGTGTCAGGTTGGCTCCCCGACCTCACTCAATATGAGACACACCGCGAGAAAAAGTCGACCGCCTTGCCCACAGCGGAGTTATCGGCCCGAAGCCTCCGCGCGGCGGCGAACCAGCAGAATCGCACGTCGCCGATTCCTTCACACAATCTCCCGTTGCTTCATAAGAACTTCATAGTTTCGTCTTAGCAAACTGACTGAGTTGGTTCAATACGGTTGCGCTATCGGCCAGTGGGCCGTGTCTCGCACCCAACATCTCCTCAGAATGGATTCTCATGACAAGCTCGATTCGCAAAGCCTCTGTGACGGTGTCAGCCATCGCCGCCTCGGCACTGCTGTGTACGTTGCTGACTCCAGCAGCGGGAGCCCTGGCCGCAACCACGGCCACTCCCACTCCCGCGCCAACTGCCGTCGTTACCCCAACCGCGACGCCAGCGCCAACGGCGGCGCCAACCCCAACCGCGACGCCAGCGCCGGCCACCGGTCAGTCAAAGCCAGCGGCACCTGCTGCTCCGGCTCCGGCTCCGGCTCCGGCTCCGGCGCCGGCACCGGCAGTCAAGCCAGCCCCCAAGCCCGAGCCACCGGCAGCACCGGAACCGCGGTACTCCTTTAACGGCGTGGGAAACAATCTGGCCCACCCCGAATGGGGTTCGTTGAAGCTGGGCTTCCTGCGTCTCGCGCCGCAGGCCTATCTCGACGGACTCTCACGCATGGCAGGGTCGACCCGTCCCAGTGCGCGCGCCGTGTCAAACGCCATCAGCGCTCAGGCCACGAGCGTCCTGAACAACCGGAACCTGACCGACATGGTCTACGTCTTCGGCCAGTTCCTCGACCACGACATCACACGCACGATCGCCACAACAGGTGATTCGCAGCCGATTGCCGTGCCAAAGGGCGATCCGCAGTTTGATCCCACGTCAAAGGGCACCCTGACGATTCCCTTCACGCGATCAACCTTCGTGGACGGCTCCGGACGAGCAGCGACGGGCCCCCGTCAGCAGAACAACTGGGTTACCGCCTTTATCGACGGTTCTCAGGTTTACGGATCTGACGGTGATCGTGCACGCGCTCTGCGCACGATGGCGGGTGGCCTGATGAAGACCAGCGCTGGCAACATGCTGCCGTTCAACACGATGGGACTCGAGAACGACAACGACGCCCACCAGGTTGCCGACACAAAGCTCTTCGCCGCGGGCGACGTGCGTGCCAACGAAAACCCCGGGCTCACGTCGCTGCAAACACTGTTTGTGCGGGAGCACAACCGCATCGCAACCTCACTGGCGGCAGCGAATCCTCGTCTCGATGACGAGCAGCTGTATCAAAAGGCGCGTCGCACCGTGATTGCCGAGCTGCAGTGGGTCGTCTACAACGAGTATCTGCCGGCCCTTCTCGGGTCGAGCGCGATGCCCGCGTATTCGGGCTACAAGTCGAACGTGAACCCGTCGATATCGAACGAGTTCTCGACGGCCGCCTACCGGTTTGGTCACAGCATGCTCGACGGTGAAGTTGGCCGACTCAACAATGACGGAACGGAAGTTCCCGGCGGGGCCTTGCAACTGGCAATGTCGTTCTTCAACCCGACCGTCTTCGACACCTCGGCGCCCAACCACACCGGTGACATCGATCCGTTCTTGAAGTCCGAAAGCACGGGTAAAGCGCAAGAAGTCGACGTCATGCTGGACAACGCCATTCGCAACTTCTTGTTTGGCCCTCCCGGAGCCGGTGGCTTGGACCTCGCTGCACTGAACATTCAGCGTGGACGCGATCACGGCCTGGCCGACTACAACACGATGCGCGCATCGTTCGGGCTTGCCAAAGTGACCAGCTTTAGCCAGATCACGTCGAACACCGCCCTCGCTGCGAAACTGCAGGCCACCTATGGCAACGTCAACAACATCGACGCGTGGGTGGGTGGTTTGGCCGAGAACCACGTGGCCGGTGGCTCGCTTGGCGCCTTGTTCACCAAGGTCATCGCCGACCAGTTCACGCGACTGCGCTCTGGTGACCGCCTCTACTTTGAGGCGTCGATGACACCGGCAGAAATTGCCGCCATCAAGGGCACGTCGCTGTCGTCGATCATCAAGGCAAACACCTCGCTGACGACCCTGCAGCGCAACGTGTTTATCGCCCCATAAGAACCTTCGCGGCCGCTCTCGTCCCGAGCCTGCCCCAAAGAACAGTGACGGCTTTCGTCGCATCGTGTTCTGGGCTCGGGACAAGAGCGGCCGCATTCGTGCTTTATCTTCCCATCGGCCCCTGCCTCGGCCGGGGATAGGCTTTTGCGACCGAACGAGTTATGATACAAAGCATAAGGTGCGGGAGGGAATCAGATGAAGATTTTTTCGTCACTACGCGGGCTGGGCCTTGCCGTCACCGTCGCGGGCGTGATCGGCCTCGTGGCATGTACCCCTTCCGCGTCGCCGCCCCCCACTGCCACGTCTTCGAGTCCACTCACCGAGACCCCGGCATCGCCGACACCGTCAGTGACACCACTCGCGCCCTCCGCGTTTCCGTGCAGTGATCCAGCCCCCGCTCAGGCGGCTCCCACCCAGGCACAGCGCGAAAACTATCAGGCCGTCATCGCGTCGGCCAACACTCAACCCATGGCAAGTCACGCGTGTGCCACGGTGACCTTCATTATCTCTGGCTCAGAGTGTTGTGGACCCCTCAATCGAGACGACGCCTTAGTTCAGTGGGGGGACTGGCTCTCGGGAAAGTCTGACTGGAACTTTTCACCGGATGCAGCGATGGTTGCCGATTGGAGGACGCACTTCAACGGGCAGTACATTCCCGAGGGGTCGCTGATTGCAGTGAGCGACGTGAGCGGAGTCATGACATCGGTCGTGTTTGACGGTGATGTGATCACCGCTCTGTTTGCCGCGCACATCGAAGAAATGAGTTGGTAGAACCCGTTTCACCCCGGGTGAGCAGCGCTCTTCGGCCTAGGAATGGTTCTCTGTCGCGGCGACTTCTGCGTCCCGCTCATAGGGATCGTCGTCGAGGTCTGCGCGCTCAAAGTCGACCGTTGTGGGAAGTTCCAGATGCAGATCTGTGCCGACACACACCTCGACTACCCCACGACGCAGGATGTAATCGAGAACGTGACCGCCGCGCATCAGCGCGTCATCGATGAAGTGAGCGTGGTCGCCTGCGATGCCGATGCCCTGCTGAAAAACGGGTGTGCGGAATCCAACGATGTGACCCGCAATGGATTCGAAGGTATGAGCCGGCTCACCCTTGGTGACCTCAATGAGACGGCGATAGGGCTTTGCTTGACGCGCTACCGTGCGCGTGCGCACCGACTCAAACTCACCTCGAATCGAAAACGCGTAGAGGTAATTGTCAGAGGGAGTCATCTCAACAAGCAGGTCTGCAATGTCGTCACGCGTGTGAGTCTCGGCGAGATTGACGCGGGCATGGGCGACAAATGTTGTCACCACGGCGAAGGGTGTCTTGTCGGTCAGGCGCGACGGTCCCACCGATCCATCACTCGCGAGTCGGTAACACACGCCCTCATGAATCAGCATTTCGCCGTCAAGGGCGTTGAACGTGCCCACCCCGAAATCTCCCCGGGTCAACAAATGCTTGACTGTGCAGTCTCCGTCGTAGATACCGTCGAGAAGCGCGCCCATGAGTCCGGTTTGAAAGACCTCGTGCCGCTGGAGCGACCGGTGTCGAGAGTGATGCGGATGCGCCGTATCG
>WLNS01000114.1 GCA_009699665.1 Actinomycetota bacterium | reverse complement strand
CACGCAGGGCGTTGATGCGGGTGCGCGCGTCGACATTTATCAAATCATTCGGGGTGCTGCCGACAACGGAGCCGCCGTGGTGATCTTGTCGTCTGATGGTGTCGAGCTGGAAGGCCTCTGCGATCGCGTCTTCATCATGTCGCGCGGCGTGATTATCGCCGAGCTTGAGGGAAAGAAACTCACCGAGGCAGAGATCACTCGTGCCGAGCTGACCTCGACCACCGTGCGCAAGCGCGCTGACGAGCTGCGGTCGCGCTCCACCCGCTTTCGTAACTGGATGCGCGGCGATACATCTCCCGCGGCCGTTCTCGGCGTGCTCGTGCTGGTCATTGCCGGTTTGGTCGGAGCGACAAACGGATCGTATTTTTCGCCGTTTAGCCTGAACACAATTTTGTTTACCGCATCAATGTTTATTTTGATCGGTGCGGCTCAACAGGTTGTCGTATTGGGTTCCGGGTTCGACCTCTCGGTGGGACCGCTGCTGAGTTTCTTGGTGGTCATCGCCTCGTTCTTTGTCATCGACGGCGGAAATATCTTCATCGGCATCGGGCTCATGATTGTGGCTGCGCTCGCGGTGGGCTTTGTCAACGGCTACCTGACGACCAAGTTCGACCTCAATCCGGTTGTGGTCACCCTGGCCATAGCGCTGGCGCTGCAGGGCACACTCTTCACGATGCGAACCGTTCCCGGCGGCATCATTACTCCGATTATCACCGACGCCATTTTTGCTAAGGCTGGTTTTATTCCGATCATCACCATCGTGGCGGTCATCATTGCACTGCTCATGGAGTGGGGTTTGCGGCGAAGCAGATTTGGCGTCGAGCTGCGGGCCGTCGGTTCTCGTATTGATGCGGCAGAACGCCAGGGCATCAAGGTCAAGAAGGTTCAGCTCATCTCGTATGTGCTGACGTCATTCATCGTGATGCCGACAGCAGTCATACTAATGTCGCAGATTGGCATTGGTGATGGTCGACCCGGCCTCTCGTTCACGCTCACGTCGGTGACGGTCGTCGTCTTAGCGGGGGCCAGCATCTTCGGCGGCCGCGGATCATTCATTGGCATCATCGCCGCTGGTTTCTTGGTCGCCCAGATTCTGAGTGTGCCCACGTTCCTCGGTCTCTCGGGTGCCTGGGGCTATTGGCTTCCCGGCATCATCACGGTGGGCGCCGCCATTCTTTACGCACAGATTCGCCGAGTCAGGAGAAAATGATGTTCGCCAAGACGACAGACCCCAACAGCCCAGCGGGCATGAAAATGGAGTCACTGTGGCGCCGCATATTCGGTGGCAGCTCGGCTCCCATATGGATTGCGACGGTCGTGCTCTTTGCCGTCAGTCCCCTCGTGGCACCGGGCAGCCTCAAGGCGTCAGCCCTCTTGGGCATGTTGCCGTTCGCGGCGGTACTCGCTGTCGCCGCCGTCGGTCAGATGCTGGTTATTCAGCAGCGCGGTCTCGATCTTTCCGTACCGGGAATGATGGCCTTCGGGGCAGCACTCGTGACCGGTTTGTCGCAGTGGTACGGCTGGCCCCTGTGGGCGGCAATCGCCGGAGCCATCATTTTCCCGGGAATCGCCGGCCTGATTAACGGAATCATCGTGACGCGCTTTGGTGTCATGCCGCTGGTGGTCACGCTGGGCATGAACGCCCTCCTTCTGGGCACAGTCTTCGCCCTCTCGAACGGAACCCCGGCCGGTGCACCACAAGAAGTGGCCGACTTCACCAAGGGATCGGTGGGAGTGGTTCCCAACGCGCTCATCATCGCCGTGGTCGTCATCGTGGTCGGTGGGTTTATCGCCCAGCGTTCCATCGTGGGACGCAAGTTGACCGCCGTGGGCGTGAGCGAGCGCGCAGCTGCCGCGGTGGGATTCCGGGTGGGCCTGTATCAGACCATGGCCTACGCCTTGGCCGGTGCCGCCTTCGGCATCGCGGCAATTCTCTATGCGGGTTACGTCACCACGCCGCCGTTGTTCTTCGGCGACAAGTACCTACTGCCGACAATCACGGCCGTGGTGTTGGGCGGAACGGCACTCACGGGCGGTCGCGCAGCGATGATCTCGACGGGGGTTGCCGCCCTGTTCCTCACCCAGTTGGGGCAGCTCTTGCGGGCCGTGGGTTGGCAGGAGTCCTTTCAGCTCATCGCGCAGTCGGTCGTTTTGCTTATCGTCATTTTGCTGCGAGCGGTCATCCCCATGATTTCGCGAGCAATTAGGGCGCGACGAGCCTCAGGGCAATCGCAAGCGGCAAGCGTTTAGCGACACGACACAGCGACCCGCGATGAGTTCACACGAGGCGCGGGGCTATTCTCCCGAGATGCGATACGCCTTCATCTTGCGGTACACGGTTGCCCGAGAAACGCCCAAAATATCAGCGGCCTTGACCCGATTGCCCTTGGCCTCTTGCAGCGCTTTGCGGATGGCTTCAAGCTCAACGCGCTCGATCATCGACAGTGTCTTTGAACTCTGCATCGCTGCGGGAAGGTCGCTCGGCAGCACGGAACCCGTTTTGCCCGAGCTTGCCAGCTGGCTAATCAGGCGCCGCAGCTCTTTGACGTTTCCCGGCCACGAATACGTCATGAGTAAGGACATCGTCTCGGGGGTCGGCACCAGGCGAGCCGCGGGTGCGGTGGACTCGGCGAGAGCCTGCCACAAATCCGGAAGATCCGTGATGTGGTCGCGCAATGCGGGAACGAAGATGCTGCGGGCCGCGAAGCGAAGTTCATTCACTCGGATCGCCTCACGGTCTTCCGTAGTGAAGGTCATGATGATGGGAATGGGTGACGGTTGCGTTTCAATGAGCGCTCTCATGCCGTCGAGCGCGGGCGCATCGAGGGTTTCGATTCCGCGCACGACCACGACGGCGTCTGAGCTTAAGTGGCCCGACAGTTTCGTCAGCCACTCGCGCGAACCAATGATGTGGCGCTCGGCAGCGTCGCAAAGCACCGATGTGGTCATGTATCCGGCCACGTATGGTGTTTTGAGGGCCAACGATGTCTTGCCGACACCCGTTTCTCCCACGAGCAACACGGGTTCGGCAACCATGCGCGCGCGATCAACCTGGTTGGCAACAGCGAGCCATTCCGGTGAGCGTCCCGCATTTGAGGTCAGCGGTTTTGGTTGGGGCGTGCGGGCCCGGCGGTCGGCGCTGTCACCGACGACGACGACGCTGTTGTTCGGACCGACCGTGGTCAAATCAAGCCTGACCGGCCCGGTCGAAAGTTCGAGCATGTATGACCCCGTCGGGCGACGTTCTTCGCTCAGCAGACGAATGAGGTTCATGTCGTGAGCGGCCAGTGTGTGAGCGCGCGCACTTTGAATCATGGCGCCCGAGGGGCCAAAGGCAACCACGGGCACGTTGCGCGAGCGAGAAATCTCCATGAACAGATTCAGCATTTCGCGCGAGTTAGGTTGTTCCACCGACATGACGTGCTGTTCCAATTGAGAGGTCATGGTGCGCACGAGCGGCTTCAGCAGATCGCTTCGGGGTGTCATATCGCACGAGATGGTCAAAATGGCGAGCAGCTTCTTGGTCAACGGATGCACGACGGGTGCGCCGGTGCACACGGCGTCTTGATAAAAATCGGCGAAGTGCTCGGTGCCGCGAATTTGCACCGGCTTGCCGAGAGTGGCAACCGTACCGACACCGTTCGTGCCCACAACGTTTTCGGCCAGAACCGCACCACGCACGGTACCCACGCGATCGAGGTGGCTTTCGGCCTGCCGGTCTTCCGCCCAGCGCTCAAGAATTTGTCCGCGCGAGTCGGCCAGCAGCAGTGCCAACCCCGTGCCCTCGAGGTCTTCGGCGAAGCGGTTCAGGGGAGCGCCAAACATGTCGAGCAAGTGTTCGTCGAGCAGCGACTCGGGAACGTGGGGAACGTCGTGAATGTTTCCCGGATCGCCAATGGCCGCCTGCGACCTTTGCCACGACGCCATGAGCTCGGTCGACTCAGCTTTTTCTTCGCTCAAGTTCGCCAAGAAGCTCTCTTTGGCTTTGCCCACCAGCTTGTTGTCAAAACTCTCGGCCATCCACCCACTCCTTTTGTTGGCAAAACCAACAGGCCCGAACAAGACCGTAGTATCGTATTACGAGATTACCTCATTATAAATTCTCCCGGACCCGCTGTCTTTAGTCCAAAAGAATTGTTTGCAAACCGTTACTCGAGAAAGTATGGGCACCTACCGTGACATCACACTCATCTGCCACTGTGAACCTCCGTGGCCACACTGTCAATACCGGCCTGTTCATTGGCGGGGCGTGGGAAGACACCAAAAAGAATTACACGGTGACCAACCCGTCTGACGGTGCCACGATCGCCACAATGTCTGATGGATCACCCGCCGATGCGGTGCGCGCCCTCGACGCTGCAGTGGCGGCATCGCATGACTGGAGGTTCTGGGCACCACGCGTGCGAGCGGATCTGTTTCACCGCACCCACGCCCTCTTGATGGAGCGCGCCGACGCCTTTGCCGATGTGATGGTTCTTGAGAGTGGCAAACCGCGGTCTGAAGCAATGGCCGAGTTCAACCTGTCGGCAGGATTCTTTCTCTGGTACACCGAACAGATAGCTCACCTTCACGGCACCTACGCAGAAGGATCCCCCGGCGGCTATCGCGTCATTGAGACCCATCAGCCCGTCGGGCCGAGT